>DAOUBE010000109.1:0-4626 GCA_034432835.1 Dehalococcoidia bacterium
GGCCACCTCCTTTCTGGTCTATTCTCACCCAGAAGTGTGGCCCCTTCTGCTTCTACTTTTCCACGCCTACTGTCTCATATCTATCTGAACTTTTTCAGGGTCCACCTTCTTCTTCTCCTTGCCCGGGACGTCGGAGAGGAGGTCTGAGCAGCCCTTCGGACGGGAGACAACCTGAGGGTCTGCTAGAATAGGATTATGGGTCGGCCTGTCGTAAGGAGCCTGTAGTCGGCCCTGTGAGGGACGCCTATGACGCTGGCCGATGAGCTAGCCTCCTTTGTCGTCAGAGCCTCCTACGATGACCTGTCGGAGCAAGCGCGTCTTCAGCTCAAGGCAAGGGTCCTGGACAGCCTCGGCTGTGCCATAGGTGCGCTAGACGGGGAGCCGGTGCGCCTGGTACGAGACCAGACGGAGGAGTTCGGAGGCGCCGGTCTCTGCACCCTGATAGGGGGAGGTCGTACCGCCCCGGACCGGGCGGCCTTTTACAACGGCACCCTGGTCCGCTACCTGGACTTCAACGACAGCTATCTGGCCCCGGGCGAGACCTGCCACCCCAGTGATAACCTGGCCCCCGTGCTGGCCGCCGCCGAGTACGCCGGGGCCAGCGGGCGGGACCTGCTGGCCGCCCTGGCCGTGGCCTACCAGGTCCAGTGTCGCCTTAGTGACGCCGCCCCGGTGCGGGCCAAAGGCTTCGACCACACCACCCAGGGCGCCTACGCCGTCGCCGCGGGGGTGGCCAGGGCCCTGGGCCTGGATGCGGAGCGCACGGCTAACGCCATCGCCATCAGCGGCACAGCCTTCAACGCCCTTCGGGTCACCAGGACGGGCGCCCTATCTCACTGGAAGGGACTGGCTTACCCCAACACCGCCTTCGGCGCCACCCACGCCGCCTTCCTGGCCATGCGAGGCGTCACCGGCCCCCGTGAGGTCTTCGAGGGCAACAAGGGGTTCATGGAGGCTATCTCGGGCCCCTTCCAGTTGGACTGGGCCAAGGAGGACCTGGAACGGGTCACTCGTACCATCATCAAGAGGTACAACGCGGAGGTCCACTCCCAGTCCGCCATCGAGGGGGTCCTGGAGCTGAAGACGGAGCACGGCTTCTCCCCCGGCCAGGTGGAGAGGGTGGAGATCGACATTTTCGACGTGGCATACCACATCATTGGCGGTGGCGAGGAAGGAGACAAGACGGCGGTGCGCACCAAAGAGGAGGCCGATCACAGCCTCCCCTATATGGTAGCCGTGGCCATCCTGGACGGCCAGGTGATGCCCGAGCAGTACGCCCAGGAGCGTATCCAGAGCCAGGACGTGCAGACTATGCTGCGCAGGGTGGTGGTGCGGCCCAGGGAGGCCTACAGCAGGCGTTTCCCCCAGGAGATGCCCTGTCTAGTCAGGGTGTACCTTCAGGGTGGCCAGGTCCTGGAGCGGGAGAAGCGGGACTACCTGGGCTTTCACACCAACCCCATGCCCTGGGATGCCGTGGCCGGTAAGTTCCACCGCCTGGCCAGCCCCTACGCGGACCCCGCCTTGCGCCGGGAGATGGTGGAGGCGGTGGCCAGCTTGGAGGCGGTCCAGGTCGAGGAGCTGACAGCCCTCCTGGAGCGGGTCCGCCCGGAAAGGGGTGGAGCCCGCGCCGGTTAGGAGCGGCCCCTGAAGATACTGCCCACCACCGGTGGCTCTCGTTCCCAGCCACCAGTCATCTTTGGAAGGGAGGAAGGTTATGGCCCAGCACGTTGAGGTTACTGAGAGGGCTTTCTCTTTTGTGAGACTTAACCAGCGGGAGGCCAAGCCTCGCACCAGAGGCATCACCGAGATTCGAGGCCCCTATTACACCCCCATGGGCAAGCGCTACCTCCAGGACATCTTGGAGACCATGGGGGCTTACGTGGACTCCCTCAAATTCGCCGGCGGCTCCTTCTCCTTGATGCCCCGCAAGGTGATCGCCGAGATCTCCGAGCTTTGCCATTCCTACGGCGTCCTGGTCTCCACAGGGGGGTTCATCGAGTACGTGCTGACCCAGGGGCCGGATATAGTGGACAGGTATATCCGGGAGTGCAAAGATCTAGGCTTCGACATCATCGAGGTGTCCACGGGCTTCATCACCATCCCCACCGACGACATTCTGAGGCTGGTGGATAAGGTACAAGCCGCCGGGCTGAAGGCCAAACCGGAGGTGGGCATCCAGTTCGGCGCCGGTGGTGCTACCTCCGCTGCGGAACTGGAGGCGGAGGGCACCCGCGACCCCCAGTGGGCCATCATACAGGCGCGGCGGTACCTTGAGGCGGGGGCCTACATGATCATGGTGGAGTCTGAGGGCATCACGGAGAGTGTTAAGAGCTGGCGCACCGACGTCCCCGCCAAGTTCGTGAACGCCCTAGGGTTGGAGAAGGTGATGTTCGAGGCTGCCGACCCGGAGGTCTTCGCCTGGTACATCAAGAATTACGGCCCCGAAGTTAACCTGTTCGTTGACCACAGCCAGATAGTCCAGCTAGAATCCCTAAGGTCCGGCATCTGGGGTACCAAAGGGCTGTGGAGTCGTGTACTGACGTACAAGGGGTAGGGACAGGGGCACCCCGGGGCGGCCTCAGGATGTGGGCGGACCTGACCGCAAGATAAAGCACCGGCGGAAACAAGCGTAAGGACAAGGCTACCGACATGACCACGAGGGGAAGCGCCGAGGGTGCGTCCTCGGCCCGCCAGCCCATCAAGACCGCCGTAGCCCTGGCCGTGGGCAGGCCCGGCCAGCCCTCCCAGGTGTTGCTAGTGCGCCGCCCCGATGACGATAGGGAGCTGCCCGGCGTGTGGGGCCTTCCGGCGGCCTCCTGCCGCCCGGGCGAATCTCCAGAGGAAGCCGCTCTGCGTATCGGGGTAGAGAAGCTAGGGTGCCCTGTCCGCCTGGGACGCAAGCTAGCCTCGGGCAGCCAGCAGAGGTCTGGCTACATCCTTAACATGGCCCTCTTCCAGGCTTGGCTGGAGGGCCCGGGGCCAGCCCTTCCCCCACCGCCACCCGGTCCCCGCTCCACCACCCTCTACGTTGACTGGCGGTGGGACACACCCTCCGCCTTAGAAGAGTCGGCCCGGCGCGGTTCCCTGTGCAGTCAGCTCCTACTCCAATCCAACCTGGCAGGGGCGTAGTCAACCAGGCTCACAGTAGCGGCCCGCGCCTGACATACCCCTCCTCAGCCCAGCGGCGGAGGCGCCAGGAAACAAGCCCCGACTGCCAAGGGCACCACGCCCTATCCTGGATGCTAACAGGTGACACCTTGGGCTTAAGCCTGCCTGGATGCCAAGGCCCCACGGGGCTTCCCCTGCCAGGGTCGGGTCTACCGGGCCTGGCGTGAGCATATGGAGAGCTGGCTCACACCGGCCTTGGGGCACATCCGAGGGGTCGAGCCCGTTGGCGCACGAAGATAGGGCACCTGGGAGGCTCCTCCCTGGGGCAGAAGTTCCCTCTCCCGCCTGTCTCCAGGTTACCTCTCTCCCCGTAACGCTGGCTCCAAGAGACAAGGCAGAGGTGAGCCATGGCTGCTCACCTGTGGCCAGGGGATTCCCATAGGCGCTCTGGTGGAGGGTGCCCAGAAGAGCCAAGTGAGGCTGGCCGAGCCTACCCTGGCCACGGTGAGGGTGCCCAAAGTACCTAGAGAATACAATCCTTCGGCCACTCCCCTCTGACCAATTCTGGCCTGAACCGGCACCATGACGGCCGCCTTGACTGGGGGACTCCCTTGTTGACCCAACCTTGGCAGGGCTTTGACCCTTCCTGTGGAGACGGTGAGGCGCAACTTTACCTAGCCACCCTACAATGCATCAAGATTTCCTCCAAGGTGCGATGCCATGAGGCCGATTACATATACGGATGTCGAGACCATCCCTCAACCGGAGCCGGAGGTGCCTAACCTTCCCAAGGTGTCCAGCCAGCGGTGCGGGCACTGCCGAGGGCGGGGCGTAGTTACGGGCAGGGACGAGTATGGGGTCTATCTGTACTGCCGCAACTGCGGCTGGGAGGCCTACCCGGCCGAAGACCAGTAAGCCAGCCGGGGCTCAATTCGCAACCCCCCAGCCGCCAGTCCCAGAGCCCTTCACCCAGCGGTCCGAAGCGGCCGGCATCACCGCGCCGGCATGTAGGACTACGAGCGCTGCGCTGTGGTCAGGGTTTGGGTCAGCAGGATGGCCTGCTTGGCCCGCTCCAGGGAGCCCGCCAGGTCAACCAGCGGATATATCTCGATCCTAGAGAAGGGCGCAAAAGGGAAATCCGCCATCATCTCGTCCAGCTCCTCCAGGGAATCCACCTTGGCTATGCCGCCTCCACCCTGCGTCCCGGCGAAGCCCCAGGTCTGCTCAATACGGGAGGCGTGTCTTTCCAGCCAGGGGCCCATCGCCTCCACCAGTGGCAGCGCCATGTCTGGTGGGACCGGATTCTCCGACCTGGTGACTATCAGGAAACGCATGTCTCTCCTTTCGTTCGTGACCCAACGGCGGGCCGCCCGTCCAGGATGGGCTATCATAACGCCATTGTAAATTTATGTCAAGTACATGTACTGGTTCAGTACATATGAGACAGTCGGGCTATTTTAGGGACCAGTTCTGGGTGGTGCTTAGTAAGATACTGGGCTGGGGTGTTGTAGTCCAGGG
>DAOUBE010000110.1:0-1542 GCA_034432835.1 Dehalococcoidia bacterium
GCCATTCGTCCTTGTGGGGACGCTACCATGCAGCCGCACTCTCGGCACCTAAGAAGGATTGTGCTTGACCCACCCACCCGGCAGGGCTGGCCCTGCACCCACTCTTCACCTTACCTGGTCACATACCCTCACTGACCACCTCAGGGAAGTGTGGGTCAAGGGCGAGCCCTGCCAGGGCGGGGTTAGGCGGTGGGGTGGTTCCGGCAGAAGGAGCGGCCCATCCGTCCCCCTTCGGTAGCGGGCCCAGGCCTGTACCGCGGGATGACCTGCCCTCCCGCCCGGCTACTTGTACTCCACACCACCCGTGCGGTGCTTCTTGATCCAGTCCCAGTCTATCTCCACGCCCAGACCCGGGCCTTCAGGGACAGGGACGTGACCGTTCTTGTCGATGGCCTCCCGCTCATCGCTGTAGTTCTTGTAAACGGGGGGCTTGGTGACTTTGACCTTGGGGTTCACCAGGCCCAGCTCGTAGTAGTTGGTGTTGCGCACAGCCGCAATGCAGTGACGGTGGGCAGGGCTGCCTCCGTGGAACTCCACATCAATACCCAGGGCCTCAGCCAGGTGAGCGATCTTCATGGCACCGGTAATGCCGCCGTCCTCGTGGGCGCCCACCCGCAGGAAGTCCGTGGCCTCGGCCAGGGCGAAGTTGGCATGCTGCTCCAGCAGGCGAATGTGCTCCGTCTGAAGAATGGGGGTCTTGATGAGCTCCCGCAGCTTCTTGTGGGAGTAGGTGGAGACGCCGCCATCCTTGTAGGGGTCCTCCAGCCAGAAGAAATTCTCCTCGTCGCAAGCCCTGCCCACCTTAAGGGCATCGGCGAAGGTGTTATACTCGCAGGCGGGGTCCAGCATCAGGTCCATCTTGCCACCCACCCGCTTGCCCACGGCGTGAACGTTGGCCACCTCCATCTCGATGGGGGCATTGCCCCAGCCGTGGATCTTGAAGGCCCGGTAGCCCAGCTCATAGCACTGCTCAGCAAAGTCGGCGAAGGCCTCGGGGCTGGAGAGACCGCCGTTGAAGTCGCCATGATAGGTGCTGGCGTAGGCGGGGATGCTCTTGCGCCAGCCTCCCAGCAACTGGTAAAGGGGCACACCGTACAGCTTGCCAGCGAAGTCCCACAGGGCGATGTCTATCAGGCCCAAGCCGGTGGCGTCGTAGTGGCGCAGGCCACGCTTGATGTCGTTATAGATCTTCTCCCGCTCCAGGGGGTTCTTCCCCAGCAGGTAATTGGCCACCATGGCCACCTGGGCTACGGACGGCCCACCACCCCCAATGTACTCGCCCGTTATACCAACGTCGGTGAGGATGCGCAGGGCATGGGACCGGAGGGTGAGCTTGTTGCCGGGCTGATAGACCAGGTTAAAGCCATTGTAATCCCTGCCCAGGTTGTCCAGGGTGTACTGGAATTCGTCAATCACTATACCAGTGATCTTGGGGCTGGACGCATGTACTGGTTCAGTACATATGAGACAGTCGGGCTATTTTAGGGACCAGTTCTGGGTGGTGCTTAGTAAGATACTGGGCTGGGGTGTTGTAGTCCAGGG
>DAOUBE010000111.1:0-11949 GCA_034432835.1 Dehalococcoidia bacterium
AGAGTAAGGAGCTGGTCCAGGTGCTCAAGGATACCTTCCGGGTCCAGTACGGCAAGAGCACCCCGACCGACGGCGAGGCGACACTCTAGTTCCCGTTAGGAGCCAGAACACACCGGGGGCAGGCGTTCCGTTCGCCTGCCCCCTGTTTTTGGCCCTGGAGGCCATTGGACCTTCCTGGCAAACAAGGGGGGACAGCAAATCCCCTGCCTTCTCTCGGTGGGACGCAAAGAGGTGCGCCGTTCCAGGCATGCTCGTGGCGAGAGGGGCCGTGGCGGAAGTGGTTGGTGGGGGACGGTCCGGGCCCCGCCCTGATCAGGCTGGCCCCAGGTTTACTCCTCACTAACGTGGCCGGTACTGGGTACCCCAGGAGTGCGGGGTAATCCTTCCACTGCCAGGGGGTATCAGTACCGAGGGGTTGGGGATTCCCCTAGAGACTCCGCCTAGGGGGAAGCACCGAAGGGGGAATTGGTCCCTCTTCGGATAATATGGGGTGCCCCGCTGTGATCGCCCCGAGGGCAGGAAGGCGGGTCAGCCAACGAACTACCTTGGGTGCCCAAAGAGAGGTGTCCAGGGCTCTGCCCTGGCGTAAGGCGTGGCTATTGAGCGGGGCTAGCGCTATCCTTGCAGTCGCCCTATCAGGCGGGCCAGGCCAGCCTTGGGGTCCCGGCCCAGGTGAACGCGGGCCACGGGACGGCCCCGGCTAACTAGCGCCTGCAGGTCCCCTAGGGCCTGGGCGTCGGCCAGGACGGCGAAGCTGTAGGGCTCCCCGGGGATGGGCACGTCCTGGGCATGGTCGGCGGTTAGCATCAGGAAAAGGCCCGTACTAGGGCCCCCCTTGTGGACCTGGCCCTGGGAATGCAGGTAGCGCGGGCCGTACCCCGACCCGGTGGCGATGCGGTACCGCTCCATGACGGTGCCCCGTATGGCCAGCAGGTAGCGGTCTATGTCCGGGTCCTGGCGCAGGTAGGCCATCACGAACAAGTAGTCGCCCGGGTGGGCCTGGGCCAGCAGCTGCTCCACACTCACGGTCCTGGGTGCCTCTGGCAGGTGGCCCTGGCGCTGGTAGTCTTGGAGCATACCCACAGTGAATTCCTTGGCCTCCTGCACGTTGGGCTGGTCAAAGGGGTTGATGCCCAGGAGCATACCTGCCACGGCGATAGCGAACTCCCAACGGAAGAACTCACCGCCCAGGTCGTACCGGTCGCGCAGGTCCAGCCGGACCACCGGGTGGCCCGCCGAGGCCATGCGCTGCACGTGGGCGTCCATCTCCTGGTTGTCGTCGCCGTCAAGGCGCATGTAAACAAAGAGGCGGTCTCGGCCGTAGGCCTCGGGACGCATAAGAGGCTCGCTGGCTACAGGGATGATCCCCTTGCCCTCCTTGCCTGTACTTTCGGCGATGAGCTGCTCTACCCACAGGCCAAAGCTGCTGATGGCCGGCGAGGTGTAGAGGGTGAGTTTGTCCCGACCCCTCAGGGCCTGGTTGCCGATGACAGCACCCAGCCAGGCGCCCGGGTTCTCGGCCAGGGGGACGGAGGGCTGGCAGCGCTCCCGCATGGCGACGGCCCGCTCCAGCAGCCGGCCCACGTCCAGCCCCGCCAGGGCCGAGGGCACCAGCCCGAAGTAGGACAGAACGGAGAACCGCCCGCCGATGCTCTCGGGGTTCAGGAAGGTGTGGAAGAAGCCCTCGTCCTTAGCGCGGCGCTCCAGGGAAGTGCCTGGATCGGTGATGGCGACGAAGTGGCCGCCGGCCGCCGTCCGGCCCAGGCGCTGGTCCAGAAGGGCGCGGAAGTGCTTGTAGAAGGAGATGGTCTCTATGGTGCCGCCGGACTTGGAGGAGACCAGGAAGAGGGTCGTGGCCGGGTCAACGGCATCGGTGACGGCCTTGACCCAGGCTGGGACCGTGGAGTCCAGGAGGTGCAGCCGGGGGTGCCCAGGCTGGTCACCGAAGGTCTGGCGAAGGACCTCGGGGGCCAGGCAGCTACCGCCCATGCCCAGGAGCACCACGTCCTTGACCCCCTGCTGGCGGACCTCCCTGGCGAAGGCCTCCAGCCTGGGAAGCTCTTGCTGGAACTGGAGGGGCGAGTCCAGCCAGCCGAGGCGGTCGGCGATCTCCGTGGGGTCGGGCTTCCAGAGGGTGTGGTCGTGGCGCCAGATGCGGGCCACGGCGTCGCGGCGCCTCACCTCCTCCAGGCTGGAGTCCACTTCGGCCTGGGGTAGGGCCATGGCGGCTCCCTGAAAGAGTCGCTTGGCCGAGCGGAACTCCTCGCGCTTCTGGGCGATGTCGGCCAGAAGCTTGTCAAAGGAGTCGGCGAAGGCCTTGACCCCCTGGTCCAGAAGCCTGGCGGTGACCACCTTCATGTCGATGCCCGCCTGGGCCAGGGCGTCCATGACCGCCTGAGCCTCGTCCACGCCCTGCTGAAGGGTGAGGGCGGCGTGGCCATGCTCCTGGAAGGCGCGGATGGTGGCCGGGGGTAGGGTGTTCACGGTGTCGGGCCCGATGAGGTTCTCCACGTACATTACGTCGCTGTAGGCGGGGTTCTTGGTGCTGGTGCTGGCCCACAGGGGCCGCTGGACGCGGGCGCCTTTGGCCTTGAGCTGGGCGAAGCGCTCCCCGCCGAAGGTCTCCTGGAAGGCCCGGTAGGCCAGCTTGGCGTTGGCGATGGCCGCCTTTCCCTGAAGCTTCTTCAGTTCCGAGCGGCCTTGCCTGATGAGCTCCTCCAACATGGCGTCCACCATGGTGTCCACGCGGCTGACAAAAAAGGAGGCCACAGAGGCTATGGTGGCCACATCGCCGCCGGCGTGGGCCAGGTCTTCCAGCCCGGCGATGTAGGCCTCACGCACCCGCTGATAAACCTCCAGGGAGAAGATGAGGGTGACGTTGATGTTCACCCCCTTGCCGATAAGCTGCCGGATGGCGGGGATGCCCGCCGGGGTGGCGGGGACCTTTACCATAACGTTGGGCCGGTTAAGGGCGGCGAAGAGGCGCTGGGCCTCCTCCACGGTGGCCTCGGTGTCGTGGGCCAGGGTGGGGCTGACCTCCAGGGAGGCGTAGCCGTCGGCGCCGCGGGTGCGCTGGTACACCGGCCGGAGGATATCGGCGGCGGCCTGGATGTCGGGTATGGCCAGGGCCTCGTACAGGCCCTGGGTATCCAGGTGGGAATCGGCCAGGCGCCGGAGGTCCTGATCGTAGTCGGAGCTGCCAGCGATGGCCTTCTGGAAGATGGTGGGGTTGGAGGTGACCCCGGTGATGCCCATCTGGACCAACCGCTGGAACTCGCCCGAGGTCAGCAGGCCGCGACTGATGTCGTCATGCCAGATGGACTGGCCCAGACGCTGCACCTGTGAAATAGGACTGCCCATCCTTCGCCTCCTGGTTATGGCTTATACTAGGGAGCGACTCCTGCGGGCTGCGGCCACGAGAATGAAGGAATGGTGAGGCTGTAGGCTGAACCACATCGCTTATGTTAAATGATAGCATAAGGGTGGCCGCAGCGCCTGCGGTACTTGGGATAGTATATGCGACGAGAGCAGTTTATCAAGCTAGTACATTTGGCCCTCAGGGACCTCCCCGGCCCGTTCCTGGAGGTGCTGGAGAACGTGGATATTGTGGTGGAGGACTGGCCGGACCAGGAGCTGATGGAGGAGATGGGGCTGGAGAGCAAGTACGACCTGTTCGGGCTGTACCGGGGGACGCCTCTGGCGGAGCGGGGGGACTACCAGCCCCTGCTGCCAGACTACATTGTGATCTTTCAGCGGCCCCTGGAGGCGGCGTGCGAGACGCCGGAGGAGGTGGTGAAGGAGGTCCGAAAGACGCTGTTCCACGAGATCGGCCACTACCTGGGGATGACGGAGGAGGAGCTGGACAGGCTGGGGTATGGGTAGCTCTTTCCTAGCAGATAATGCCATCAGGGAACTAAGGTGGCCTTGCTGGCTGAGACTTTTGATACCGCAGCCCTGGGGACGTGCTTACAGTTTTTCCCAGCGGAGGGGGCAAGATAAGTAGCCCTCTGGGTAACCAAATAGCACAAGTCCACCTGCTTGACACCTGTGGAAACCCGAGTTACGTTACTTTTGGAGGGCGCTATGGTTGGCTGGGTAGTGCCTCCAGAGGTCAATGGCGAGGGACGCTTCCTTTTCCCGCGTAAGGGCTTCGTGCCTGCATACATCAGGACGTGGGAAGAGGGCAAGCTGAAGGAGAAGGTGGAGGAGGCCCTGTCCCACCTGGGCCCTTCGTGCCGGGTGTGCCCCAGGCTGTGCAGGGGTGTGGATAGGCTGTCCAACCACTTTGGGGTGTGCCGCGTGGGCCGCTACGCCCGAGTCTCCAGCGCCTTCCCCCACTTCGGCGAGGAGGATGTGCTGCGGGGTTGGAGGGGATCGGGCACCATCTTCTTCGCCTGGTGTAACCTGCGCTGCGTCTTCTGCCAGAACTATGAGACCAGTCAGCAGGGTCAGGGGCAGGAGTTGAAGCCCAAAGAGCTGGCCCGGGTGATGGTCCGCCTTCAGGAGATGGGGTGCCACAACATCAACTTCGTGACGCCGGAGCATGTGGTGCCCCAGATCGTGGAGGCGCTTCCCCTGGCTATAGACATGGGCCTGCGACTGCCCCTGGTTTACAACACCAGCTCCTACGACAGCCTGGAAAGCCTGCGGGTTGTGGACGGCCTGGTAGATATCTACATGCCAGACTTCAAGCTGTGGGACTCCCAGCGCAGCCGGCAGTACCTTCTGGCGCCGGACTATCCGGAGGTGGTGCGGCGGACCATCGCCGAGATGCATCGGCAGGTGGGGGAGCTGCGCGTGGACGAGGACGGCCTGGCCCTGCGCGGTGTGCTGGTGCGGCACCTGGTCATGCCAGGCATGGTGGACGAGACCCGGCAGATCATGGCTTGGCTGGCATCGGTGTCCACGGACACCTACGTAAACATAATGGACCAGTACTACCCGGCCTGGAAGGCTAAAACAGAGCCTCGCTACATACATATAGCCCGGCGGGTGTACCCCCAAGAGATGGCCGAGGCGTATAAGGCGGCCCGACAGGCTGGGTTGTGGCGACTGGATACCCGGTGGCGCCACGGGCGCCCTCAACCCTCGCTGCTACTGGCGGCAGACTGGTAAAGTTATGCTCTGTAAGTCGAGAATCATAGACGATACCAGTTACAGGACCCAGAGGTGAGGCTATGGCTATCTATGAGTATTACTGCAAAAAGTGCAAGAAGGACTTTGAGCTACGGCGTCCCATGAGTGAAGCGAACGCCCCTGCCAATTGCCCGGACTGCGGCTCCACGGCCCAGAAGCTGACCTCGGTCTTCGCCTCAGGGGAGGGTTACAAGCTCCGCGTGCCGGAGAAGCCCGCCTACAGGCAGAGGTAGGGGGTTGAGTAACCCCTACCTGAACAGCTCGTCTATCTCTTGCTGGCGCTGGCGCTGGGCTTCGTCGTCCTGGCCCAGGGGGCTGGGGCTGAAGCCTTGGGCCAGCTCGCTATAGGAGCGGGAGGAGCCGTACTCCCGGGTCCGAACCACCACCGGCATGGGCAGGGCGTGGCCGAAGATGAGGGCCTGTTGCTTGGACTCCAGCCTGGACAGCACCGATCGCAGCTCTCGTGCCCCTGACACCCCCGCCAAGACCGCGTCCACGTCCCGCTCGTTGTCCAACAGGCAGCACAGCTTGGTTCCTATCTGGCTCATGACCTCGCTGTCTATGGCGCTGGGGCGCTGGTCGATGACCAGCAGGGTGACGTTGTACTTGCGCATCTCGCGAGCGATGGTGCCGAAGATAGTCTGAGAGGCTACCAGGGGGTTGAGGAACTTGTGGGCCTCCTCAATGACTATCATGAGGGGCTTGGGCTCCCGGCCACCAGCCTCGGCCTCCTCCATGCGCTGCACGTAGCGCTGGTGGATGCGGCGGGTGAGGAGGTTGGAGACCAGGATGTAGGCGGTCAGGTCGTTGCCGTAGCGCCCGAACTCCAGGACAACGTGCATCCCGCGGTCCAGGTAGTCCAGAATGCGCTGGACGGAGTCGTCCTGGGCGCGGGGCACCAGGAAGCCGAAGCGGCGCAGGCGGTTGAGGCGGTTGTGGAGGGCGCGGAGGGCCTGGCCCTGCACGTTCAACTGGTCGGCCAGTTGATAGACCTGCTCCACCCCCTCCAAGGCCAGGAACCTCTGAAGCCAGCCCTGGCCCAGCCGTCGCTCCAGGTCGTAGGCAGCGTTGGCGGCCACATCGGACAGGTCCAGGGTCTCCCGCAGCAGGCCGATATCCTCGGGCTCGATGTCGTCCAGGCCCACCTGGACCACGCAGTCGGGGGAGAGGCCGCGGCGCTGGGAGTTCTCCAGGTCCAGGGAGAAGACGGCCACTTTTGAAGGGAAGAGCTGCTTAAGGCCCTTGACGAAGCCGCCCTCCTCGCGACGGCCCTGCCAACCGTACTCGCTGTGCATGTCGAAGACCAGGCTAGAGGCGGCGTCGGCCTGGAGGAGGCCTACCAGGAGCAGGCGGGTGAGGAAGGTCTTGCCCGTGCCGCTCTTGCCGAAGACGCCGTTGGAGCGCTTCACCAGCTCCTTCAGGTCCAGGCAGAGCTTCACCTCCATGTCCAGGGGGTTGCCGATGTAGAAGTGGTATCGGTCCTCCTGGCCGAAGACCAGCTCGATGTCACGCTGGGAGGCGGCGAAGACCCGGGAGAAGTGGGCGGGGACGGTCTTGGCGGGCTGAGGGCCCTGGCCGTCGCCCAGGACCTCGGGCCAGGTAAGCATGGGCAGGACGGAGATGGTGCCGAAGGCCACGGTGCCGGAGACGACTCGGGCCACCAGGGGGTCCTCAACGTCGGGAGGGGTCTGGGCCAGGCGGGGGTCGGCGGCGGAAAGCCCAACGTCGGTGACCATGCCGAAGAAGTAGGAGTGTTCGCCCTGGATGGTGACGTAGGTGCCCACCTTGACGTCCTCCACGGAGACGCCCGCAGCCAGGCGCACCTCCAGACCGCCGGTGAGGGAGCCCCCCACCACCATGCCCAGGAGATCACCGTAGGATCCGCTATTCCGCTGCATCACGCCTCCCAAGATGTACTTAAGGGCGGGTCTATATCCTTAACTTGGCACCGAAATCTGGATGCCAGGGTCTGAATGACCTTCACCCAGCCCCTCTCCCAAGGGAGATGGGGAGTTGGGCATCACGCCCTAGGGAGAGCATGGTATGGCTTGAACCAACGGGCAATGTGACCTCACCCGCTCAGTCTTCGCAATATGGCGTTGAGGCGCGGTAGCTGGCCCGCCAGCTCCAGGGCCAGGGCCTTGCCCGCGCGGACCAGAAAGTCACCGCTGGAGGAGTGGCAGCGACCGGCCTGACGCAGGCACGCAGCCACCACATCGTCCAAGTTGGGCAAGCCCGAGGCTACCAGGGTGTGGAGAAAGTCCGTGGACTGGGTGAAGCGAGCCACCTCCTCGGGCCCGCAGCAGTACACGAAGGTGTGGATGTGGGGAGGAAGGGGAGGCGGGTAGTGGCGGAGGGTCTCGCCCTCCATGTGGCCCACCACCACGGCCTCGAAGCGGGTGCACAGCAGGCGGGAGAGCTGGGGGTTGTTCCGCAGGATGTCCTCCTCCGTCTCCTCGGCCTCGCCCCGGGGGATCACGGGGCGGCCTGGGTCCAGGGCCTGGGTGGTGATGGAGGAGACGACGGCGTAGGTCTGGGGGGAGCCGGCGCGCACTAGGGCACCCAAGGGAGGGGCATCGTAGAGGCGGTAGCACTGGGCGACAACCCGGGCGGTGGAGGCCTCCACTATCTCCCCGATGCGTACTGTCGGCAGCCCCTGTTCGTGGTCCATACAGGCTCAAAATATAGCAGAGAGTAGGGGCTAGAGAATAGGGGTGAGAGAGGAGGGGGTGGGGGGCATAGGGATAGCGTCGCCGGGGGGAAGGGCGCCCCGGAGGCATCGGGACGGGCCGGATGATTGCTGGGAGCCTAGGCGGTGGCTTGCTGGGTGGGGATGAGGCCTAGCTGCTGCATCATTCCCAGTTGGTCGAAGACCTCCCACTCCTCCACAATCTGGCCGTTGGCCAGGCGGGTGATAACCATGCCCTTCATGTCCAAGGACTTGTTGGTCGGCGGGTTGCCCATTAGTTCGCCCTGATGGGTCCCGCGGACCGTCCAGCGGGAGGCTACCTTATCGCCCTCCGCTATCTGGTCCTCGAAGGTCATGCGAATATCGGGGAAGGCCATGCGATAGGTGTTGATGAGCTCCTTGACCTCAGCGGGGCCGCTAAGCTCCATGCCCGGCCCATGCCAGGCATAGGTGGGCGCGACGTACTGGTCGATTAAGGATGTATTCCCTTTGAAGGCCCCCTCCCAGCAACGGCGGACTATGTCTTTGTTCTCCTGGGACACGGGGCACCTCCTGTCAAGCTTAGACCCCATAGTGGAGTTGACATAATAACAGTTTTGGGTCGAATGTCAAGGGAGACGGTGGTGGGTGGTCGTGTTTGCTGGGAATAACCGTGCTGGCCTGGCCCTCGCATGCTGCCCTGGAGCAGTTACACCCACCGACGGCGCTTGGAGAGGTTCTTCTCCGAGGTGAAGACGGGAAGGTGCTGGCTGCCCAGGGACTGCTCTACCATCTGGCGGAAGAGCTCCCGGTCCTGGCCAGTCACCACGGCCTGCTCGTGGGCCTCGGCGATGGCCACGGGGTAGCCACGTCCGCGGCGGCACTGGTCCAAGACCAGGGCGTGGGTCAAGTCCAGAAGGCGGCGGTCCTGGGCCACCCACAGGGGCACCTCCACCCGGGCCACCTCCTCGCCCACGTTCACGTAGTAAAAGAACACCTGGTGGTCGCCGTAGTGCTCCCGCACCACCGACGAGTGGCTCTGGAAGAGGGACGAGCGCTGCCCGGGCTCCAGAAGGCTCCCAAAGAGGTGCCTATCCAGAAAGCCGTGGACGGTATCGCAAGGGCGCTGGCCGGCGCGGACCTGGCCGCAGTGCTGGCGGCAGTCGGCCACGGGGTAGGGGCACAAGGCCAGGCGCAGGGCGTTCACCACCTCGGTGCTGCCGGGCAGGCTAATGTAGGCGGCCAGGGCCAGGGGGCGGGTGCGCGAGAGCTCTCGCAGCCAGTCCAGGGCGGGCACCAGCCCTCGCCCAATGATCTGCCGGGCGAGGAAGGCGGGGTAGCCCTGGCCGGCCAGCCCCCACAGGACCAGGGAGCCGTCCAGCAGGGCCAGGCAGGGGAGGTCGGGAGGTGCCCGGCGGGCTAGCTCTCTCAGGGCCTCCACCTCTCGGACAGCCCGGACCAGACCCAGCACGGCCCCCTCCACGGGTACGGTATTCACCTGGCAGTCTTCGTCCACCAGGTACAGGTCCTCGTCCCGGACGTAGAGGCGCGGCTGGCTGAAGAGGTGGGCGTCGGGGTTGGCGCCGTAGGTCAGGAAGCAGCCGCCGATGTTGATAAGGTAGGCCCGCATGGCCAGGTGGCGGTCCACGTCGATGTGAGAGCCGTCGGTGGATAGGACACAGAAGTCGGTGGGAGGCTGGGGTGCGAGGTGGCGCGAGGCCAGGTCCTCCGTCAGGCCAGCCGCAAGAAAGCCGTATCGGCCCAGGCTGGCCGACTGCTTCTGGATAATGGCGGCGGGAGTGTCTGGCACCCCCATGCGGGCCAGGGCGGACTCCAGGCGCTGGCGAAAGTCGTCGCGGCGGGCGCTCAGGCTGTCCACCGCCTCCAGGAGCTGCCGGATGGTCTCATTCAGATCCAAGGCCATGCCCTACTTCTCCTCCACTGAAAACCATATGGGGCTAGCTTTCCTTGCCGGACCCTTGAACCCATAGTTAACCCAGCCTGTCCGTGGAAACCGGGTCAATGGCCAATGGGCCGAGGGCCTCTCGGTACGCGGTAAGGCGCGCCCCGGCACACCTCAGGCTCCCTCTGAGTCGGCCCGGCGCAGGATGCGGTCGTCGCCCACCCGGCGGGTCACCCGCTGCTGGTCCAGGTACTCCAGCAGGGGCAGCACGTACTTACGGCTGGTGCCCAACAGGTCCCGGGCCTCGGCCACGGTGATCCTGCCGTGCTGGCGGATGTGCCGTAATATCTTCTCCACCATCTCCTGATAGGCCCGGGCAGCAAAGACCAGGGAGTCGGCCACCTTGACCACCTGGCCCTCCTCCACCAGGAGGGCCAGGAGCTCGGGGTCTATGGTCAAGTCCGTGGGCGGGGAGTAGGGCTGGGACTCCAGGGCACGGAGGTAGGCTTCGGCCTGCTGTCGCTGGGCGGCCGAGGGGGTGGCCGTGTGGCCGGGCAGGCGGACCAGGGGGCCCTCCTCTGCCAGTTCACCCTCCTGGACCAGGCGGGCGATGACCCGGGGGGCCAGGGCTGGAGACACGCCCAGCCGGCTGCGCAGCTCCTCTCGCGAGAGTCCCTTGCGCAGGGGGTACTGGGTGTGGTAGCGGCCCAGCAGGTCCCTGGCCCGGGACTTGAGGTCTGACCAGGCGGTGGCGGCATAGGCCACCAGTCCAGCATCGGAGGAGTCCCCCGACAACAAGACGGCCCGGCCCGAGGCCGCCAGCTCTCGAAGCTGGGCCGCCGCCTCCTCCTGGGACAGGTTGGCATGGCGGGCCAGGGTCTGCAGGTCCGAAGGGCCCCGGGCCTCCAGGGCCTGGAGCAAGACGTCGGACTGGCTGCCCCGCTGAAGCACCTCCAAGCGCGCCAAAGTGGGCTGGTGATGGCGGCGGTGCCTACGGGGGCTGGGGTCCACCACCCTTCCCCCGCCCAGGGTGGCATCGGAAGAGCGAAGGACAAAATAGTCGCCCCTGGTAACGGCCACTGGCTGCTCCAGGTGCACTTGCACCCAGCCCTCCTGGCCGGCCTTTAGCTCATCGGTATCCAGGAGCCGGACGCGGGCCAGGCTCTCGGCGGCCAGGGCGTGGAAGGTGACGCCGGCGCTGTGCTTCAGGCCCCGGGGGGCGTCGCGCACCATCCGCAGGCGGGCGTCCAGCATGGTGGTGGGTCGGAGCCAGCCGGGGATGGTGAGCACCTCGCCCCGGCGGATGTCGGTGTGGGCCACGCCGGATAGGTTAACGGCGACACGGCTGCCTGGGACAGCGGTCTCCACCTTCTTGCGATGGGTCTGGAGGCCCCGGACACGGGAGCGCTGGCCCGACAGCACCAGCTCCACCTCCTGTCCTACTGAGAGAGTGCCGTCCATCAAGGTGCCGGTGACTACGGTGCCAAAGCCCGCTACTGTGAACGAGCGGTCTATGGGAAGCCGGGGGCGGCCCAGGTCTTGCGGGGGCTCGGTGGCGGCCAGCATCTGGTCCAGGGTGTCCTTGAGCTGGTCCAGCCCCTGGCCGGTGAAGGCTGAGACTGCCAACATGGGGGCGCCTTCCAGGGCTGTGCCCCTGAGCACGTCCTCCACGTCAGCTTTGACCAGCTCCAGCCACTCTTGGTCCACTAGGTCTGCCTTGGTGATGGCCACCACACCTCGGTCCACTTCCAGCAGGTCCAGGATGGCCAGGTGCTCGCGGGTCTGGAGCATAACACCTTCGTCCGCGGCCACCACCAGGAGGGCCAGGTCGATGCCGCCGACGCCGGCCAGCATGTTCTTAATGAAGCGCTCGTGGCCGGGTACGTCCACGATGCTGACCTCCCGGCCGCTGGGTAGGGTTACCCAGGCGAAGCCCAGGTCTATGGTCATTCCCCGCTCCTTCTCCTGGGGAAGACGGTCGGGATCGATCCCGGTCAGGGCCTTTACCAAAGTGGATTTGCCGTGGTCAACGTGGCCGGCGGTGCCGATGACGAACATGGACCTCGTTTCGCAAGTGGGAGTAAGCGCTGTTAGCCCTGGAACAAGATCTAGAATAGCATGGGGCCAGGTAGGCGGCAATTGCATGTACTGGTTCAGTACATATGAGACAGTCGGGCTATTTTAGGGACCAGTTCTGGGTGGTGCTTAGTAAGATACTGGGCTGGGGTGTTGTAGTCCAGGG
>DAOUBE010000112.1:0-13820 GCA_034432835.1 Dehalococcoidia bacterium
CCCTGGACTACAACACCCCAGCCCAGTATCTTACTAAGCACCACCCAGAACTGGTCCCTAAAATAGCCCGACTGTCTCATATGTACTGAACCAGTACATCGTCTTGACATGCTACATGTGCTCTGCTAGCATTGCTGCATCGTTACCCGATGTACCGGTAACGCAGATCCGGGGGCCCTCAACCCTGGGCGACGGTGTAGGAGATGACCGGTCAGAGGCTCGACCTGAAAAGCCCAGGCACCCTGCCGCCACCAGCCCTCCTTGACAGGTACAGGGAGAGCTTGCCCAACGCCCTGCGCACGGGCATTCCGGCCGGCGCCCAAGGGCCCTACACCATGCTGCGCTACCACATGGGCTGGTGCGACGAAGAGGGGAAACCCCTCGCCCGGCCAGCCCCCCAGGGAAAGGCCTTGCGACCCACCCTCTGTATGTTCGCCTGCGAGGCCCTGGGCGGAGATTGGAGGCAGGCCCTCCCAGCCGCCATAGCCCTGGAGTACATCCACAACTTCTCCCTCATCCACGACGACATTCAGGACGGCGACACGGAACGCCGCCACCGTCCTACCCTTTGGTACCTCTGGGGCCGGGGCAAGGCCCTGGCGGCGGGTAACACCCTCCGCACCCTGGCCGACTCCACCCTCCTGTCCCTGCGAGGGGCCGGCGTGCCGCTGGAGCGGGCTCTCCACGCCTCCCGCACCCTCACCGAACGCTACCTCCAGATGATCGAAGGCCAGTACCTGGACCTGAGCTACGAGAAGACCCTGGACATCACCGTCCAGGACTACCTGGAGATGGTCTCTCGCAAGACTGGGGCCCTCATCCAGTGCTCCCTGGAGGTAGGAGCCCTCATCGCCACCGGGGATAATGCCACCGTGCAGGCCTTGGCAGATTGCGGTATGCTTCTGGGCATCGCCTTCCAGGCCAGGGACGACGTGTTGGGCATCTGGGGAGACGAGGTTAACACGGGCAAGATGACGGGCAATGACATCTGGCGTAAGAAAAAGTCCCTCCCGGTGGTGTTCGCCCTGGAGCACGCCCAGGGAGCCGCCAGGGACATCCTGCTCTCCGTGTACCGCAAGGAGAGCCTGGAGAAGGAGGACGTGGAGCGGGTCATGGGCATCTTGGAGGAGGTGAAGGCCCAACAGTACGCCCAGGACCTGGCCCTGGAGAACGTGGCGGCCGCCCTTCGTGGCCTGGAGGGGGTTCCCATGGCCGGCTGGGCCAAGCGGGAGCTGTCCGACCTGGCCACCTTCGTGGTGCAAAGGCAGGGCTGATGAGCCTGCCAGACGGAGGAGCGCCCAGTCATAGGATTTGTGTGAAAATCTGTTGGTCCAGGCCACCATCCTAGCCACACTTGGGCCTGGGTAGCCTTAGTAGGGGGAGACCATGAGCGTACCGGTATCCCAAATGTGGACCGTGGCGCGCTATATCCTGAAGCAGAAGCTGCTGCGCAGGAAGCGCTACCCTCTGGTGCTGATGCTGGAGCCACTGTTCCGCTGTAACCTGACCTGCGCCGGGTGCGGCAAGATCCAGTACCCCGCCCACATCCTCAAGAGGCACCTCACCCTGGAGCAGTGCCTCAGGGCCGTGGACGAGTGCGGCGCCCCCATGGTCAGCATAGCCGGCGGCGAACCCCTGATGTACCCTTACATCGGCCAGCTAGTGGAGGAGCTGGTCAATCGCCGAAAGTACATCTATCTCTGCACCAACGCCATCCTTCTGAAGAAGAAGCTGGAGGAGGGGTTGTTCAAGCCCTCCAAGTACCTGAGCTTCAGTATCCACATGGACGGGCTGAGGGAGGAGCACGACGAGTCTGTCTGCCGCGAGGGGGTTTACGAACTGGCGGTGGAGGGCATCAAGGAGGCCCTGAAGCGCGGCTTCCGGGTCACCACCAACACCACTCTCTTCGAAGGCGCCCGGCCCGAGCGCGTCCGTAAGTTCTTCGACGAGATGATGGCCCTGGGCGTGGAGGGCATGATGAGCTCTCCGGGCTACAGCTACTCTAAGGCCCCGGACCAGGTGCACTTCCTACGAAAGGCCAACACCAACAAGCTCTTCACCGAGATATTGAGGGACAAGAAGAAGAGCTGGAATTTCAACCAGTCGCCCCTGTTCCTCCAGTTCCTCATGGGCAAGTACGACTTCGAGTGCACGCCCTGGGGCAACCCCACCTACAACCCCTTCGGCTGGCAGCGCCCCTGCTACCTGCTTCAGGAAGGCTACGCTCCCACCTTCAAGGAGCTGCTAGAGACCACCAAATGGGAGAACTACGGCAAGAAGAGCGGCAACCCCAAGTGCCGCGACTGCATGGTCCATTCGGGCTTTGAGGCTACGGCGGTGGACAAGACCTTCTCCTCACCCAGGTTCTTCAAGGAGATGGTGGTGGCCACGCTGACCGGCAAGCTGGGCGGCGAGACCCGCGAGCCTGTAGCGACGGGCGCGCCAGCAGCCCAGGACCGTAATTGAGGGGAGATGGTGGAGGCTGCCATGCCAGAAGAGAGGACGCTGGAGGGCTGGGTGCCCCAACTGAGCCAGTCTCTGAGCCTTGCCCAGGTGATCGAGATGGCTTTTGACTACCGGGGTGACGTCACCGTGGTCAAGACCGACGGCTCGGAGGTGGTGGGCTACCTGTTCAACAGGGATGCCACGGCGCCTCAGCCCTACGTGCAGGTGCTTCAGGAAGGCCGGGACGAGCCCTTGACCCTCCTCTATTCGGAGATCCAGAACATCAAGTTCACGGGCAAGGACGCCGCCTTCGGCAAGTCCTGGGAGGCCTGGGTACGGAAGCGGGAGCAGATGAAGGCCCGAAGGGCCGCCGGCCTGCCCGACCTGCCCGAGGACGAGGAGAAGGCCCAGTGAGCGAGGAGACCCGCCGGATGGCCATTATCACCGCCATGGAGCGGGAGGCCAGGGCTGTGCAAGGGCACCTGCAAGAGGCCTCGCGCTTCCCTATGGCCGGCCTCCGTGCCACCATGGGAAGGCTTGGGCATACTCCAGTGGTGGTACTGGTCTCGGGGGTAGGCAAGGAGCCCAGCCTCAAGGCGGTTAGGGCCTTAGTCCGGGAGGTGCGCCTCTCCGCCGTGATGTCCATGGGCTTTGCAGGGGCCCTGGCCGAGGGCCTGAACACGGGCGACCTCCTGGTTTACCGCAGGGTGTTTGTGGCCTCGGGGGAGAGCTTCCAGTGGCTGGACTCGGACCCCGTCCTCTCGGAGGCGGCCCGCAAGGCGGCCTTGGCCGCCGGGCTGGCCCTGAAAGAGGTGGACGGCGCCACCACCCTGGCCCCTGTGATGTCGGGGGAAGAGAAGCGGCGCCTGCGCCAGGCCACATCGGCCGCTGGCACGGACATGGAGAGCTACTGGGTAGCCCTGGCCGCCCGAGAGTGCGGGATACCCTTCCTGGCCGTGCGCTCGGTCATAGATACCGCCGGCCAGAACCTGCCCCCTCCCGTGCACCGCCTGGCCAGCATGGGGCCGGTGAAGCAGGCCCTGGTGGCCCCCCTGATGGCCCTCCTCCAGCCCTGGGCTATCCCGGGGCTGGTAAGGCTGGGGGTCCAGTCGGGCAAGGCCCAGCGGGGGCTGGCCCTGCTGGCCCGGGCCCTGGCATCCCTACCCGCCACTGAAGGAGCGTCCACCGTACGGTGAAGGTACTGGTGACAGGGGCCACCGGGTTCGTCGGTGGCAACCTGGCCCGGGCCCTGGTGGCCAGGGGCTACCAGGTAAGGGCCCTGGTGAGGCCAGGTAGCAGCACGTTAACTATAGACGGCACCAACGCCGAGGTGGTCCACGGGGACCTGCTGGACAGGGAGTCCCTGGCCAGGGCCATGAAGGGCTGCCAGGCGGTGTTCCACTGCGCCGCCCTGTACACCTTCTGGCACGCCAGGCCCCAGGCCATCTACCGTGTCAACGTGGAGGGGACCCGCAACATCATGGAGGAGGCCGCGCGGGCGGGCGTCTCCAGGGTGGTGTACACCAGCAGCACCACGGTCCTGGGCATGCCCCCCAAGGGCCTGGCCACGGAGGAGACGGAGCCAGGGCCCGGGTGGCTCAAGGGCCACTACCGGCGCTCCAAGTACCTGGCGGAGCAGGAGGTGTGGCGCCTGGCCCAACAGGGCCTGCCGGTGGTCATCGTGAACCCGTCGGCGCCCGTTGGCCCGTGGGATGTCAAGCCCACGCCCACGGGCAGGGTGGTCCTGGACTTCCTGCGGGGCAGGCTGCCGGCTTATGTAAACACCGGCCTCAACCTGGTGGATGTGGAGGATGTGGCCGTGGGTCACATCCTGGCCCTGGAGAAGGGCAGGGTGGGCCAGCGCTACATCCTGGGTAACCAGAACGTTACCTTAAGGCAGATGTTAGTGGCCCTGGAGAGCATCGCGGGCAGAAAGGCACCCCGGCTGAGGGTGCCTTGGGCAGTGGCCCTGGCGGCGGCGTGGGTCACCTATCTGGTGGAGGGGAGGCTGCTGAGAAGGCAGCCCTCTGTTCCGTTAGAGGGGGTATATCACGCCAGGAGGCCGGTGTACGTGGACTGCACCAAGGCGGTACGGGAGCTGGGCTTTCCCCAGAGCCCCGTGGAGGGCGCCCTGGAGAAGGCCGTGCGGTGGTTCCGAGACCACGGATATGTGTGATGGAACAGGCCCAGAGGCGGTGGCAGCGCCAGCAGGGGGTCCTGGCCGGAAGAAAGGGGGAGGCCCTTGTGGGGCCTTCCGGCTGTCAGGGTTAGGGGCCTCCCCCCTGTAGGGGCCTCAGGGGGTCAAGGTGGCAGTAGAGAAAGAAGCGCCAACAGCAACAACTGAAGAGCTCAGGGCTGCGCTGGAGGAGACCATACGCCGCAGCCAGTCCTACATGCTGGGCATCCAGTACCCCGACGGTTACTGGTGGGGGGAGCTGGAGTCCAACCCCACCATGGAGGCCGAGTACCTGATGCTCACCTACTTCCTGGACGCTGTGGACAGGGAGAGGTGGCGCAAGATCGTTAACTACATCCTCGGCCGCCAGCGGGAGGACGGCTCCTGGGGCCAGTACTTCGGGGCCCCTGGAGACTTGAGCACCTCGGTGGAGTGCTACTTCGCCCTCAAGCTGGCTGGGGTCTCTCCCGACACCCAGGCCATGGCCCGGGCGCGGCGCTTCATCCTCTCCAAGGGCGGCGTCCCCAGGGTGCGTGTCTTCACCAAGATATGGCTCTCCCTCTTTGGCCAGTGGGACTGGAAGGGTGTGCCCGTCCTGCCCCCAGAGCTTATGCTCTTCCCCAACTGGTTCCCCGTGAACATCTACGAGTTCTCTAGCTGGGCTAGGGCCACCATCGTCCCCCTGCTCATAGTGCTGGACCGGAAGCCCGTGAAGCCGGTGCCGCCAGGGGCGGCCATCGACGAGCTGTACCCGGCCCCCCGGGACAAGACGGACTACTCCATCCCCAGGCCAGCCAGCCTGCTGAGCTGGAGGGGTTTCTTCTACCTGACTGACAAGCTCCTGCGCGTGTACCAGCGGCTGCCCTGGAAGCCTGGCCGGGCCCGCGCCCTCCGCAAGGCGGAGCGCTGGGTGGTGGCGCACCAGGAGGCCGATGGCTCCTGGGCAGGCATCCAGCCCCCCTGGGTTTACTCTCTTATCGCCCTGAAGCTGCTGGGCTACCCGCTGGACCACCCCGTGATGAAGAAGGGCCTCCAGGGGTTCGAAGGCTTCGCCATCGAGGAGGGCGATACCTGGCGCGTCCAGGCCTGCATCTCCCCCGTATGGGACACGTGCCTCGCCCTCATCGCCATGGTGGACTCGGGTCTGCCCCCAGACCACCCAGCGGTCCAGGCAGCGGCCCGTTGGCTCATCAAGGAGCAGGTAACCAGCGGCGGCGACTGGCAGGTGAAGAATCCCAAGGGCCCTCCAGGAGGCTGGGCCTTTGAGTTCGCCAACGATATCTACCCCGACGTGGATGACACCGCCGAGGTGGTTATGGCCCTGGCCCTGGCCCGCCTCCCCCAGGCCGAGGAGGTCGCCAGGCAGAGGGCTATCGACCTGGGAGTGCGCTGGACGGTGAGCATGCAGAGCCGCAACGGTGGGTGGGCCGCCTTCGATAAGAACAACACCCGCACGCTGTTGGCCCACATCCCATTCGCCGACTTCGGCGAGACCCTGGACCCGCCCAGCGTGGACGTGACCGCCCATGTGGTGGAGATGCTGGGGCGGCTGGGCTACCGCAAGGACCTGCCCTTCATCCGGAGGGCCCTGGACTACATCAAGAAGGAGCAGGAGCCCGACGGCTGCTGGTTTGGCCGATGGGGCGTGAACTATGTGTACGGCACCGGCGCCGTGCTCCCCGCCCTGCAGGCCATCGGCGAGGACATGGACCAGCCCTACGTCCGCAAGGCGGTGGAGTGGCTGGTGTCCCACCAGAACCCCGACGGTGGCTGGGGAGAAAGCTGCGCCTCCTACGCCGACCCCTCCCTGCGGGGCGTGGGGGCCAGCACGGCCTCTCAGACGGCCTGGGCCCTCCTGGCCCTCATCGCCGCCGGCGAGGGGGAGAGCGAGGCGGCCCGCCGGGGGGCCCGCTTCCTGGTGGAGACCCAGCGCGAGGACGGCTCTTGGGACGAGCCCTACTTCACCGGCGCCGGCTTCCCTGGATACGGCATCGGCCAGCGGCTGGTATCGCCGGCAAGACCCGGCCAGACCGGCTACCAAGGTGTAGAATTGCCTGCCGGGTTTATGATTAACTACCACCTGTACAGGAACTACTGGCCCCTTATGGCATTGGGTAGATATCGCAGATTGGTGGGTGGGAGCGGGCAAGAAACCACCCGCGACGGCGCGCCATCCGGCGGTGCCAGGTAGAAGATAACATGAAAAGGCCTTGTGCAATTCCCATGGTAACCCTTGGCGACGGAGGTAGATGTCTCTACCACCGGTGCCGGCAGACCGGGACCGGCGGTGGAGCATCTTCCCTTGGCCATGAGGGCCTGGTTTGAGGCCCCGGTATTATCACTCAAACGTCACCAGGAGAGGTGTAAAATGTATTCGGTGCGATCAACCAGAGCCATGAATAACAAGGAGCAAACAGAGGTGCAGCCCCGGACCTTCACCCTCGCCTTCGAGACGACCAAGGCCCCGGAGTTCATAGATATCACTGAGCGGGTTCGGAACTGCGTCGAGCAGTCAGGCGTCAGCTTTGGATGCGTCGTCGTCTTCTCCAAGCACACTACCGCCGCCATCAAGATCAATGAGAACGAACCCCTGCTTCTGGAGGACATGGAGAAATTCCTGGAGCGCATCTCCCCCAAGAACGGCTACTACCGGCATAATGACTTCAGTATTCGTACCGTGAACATGAACGACGATGAGTGCCCCAACGGCCACGCCCACTGCCAGCACCTCCTTCTGGGCACCAGCGAGACCATCCCCATCATCGACGGCGCCATGCAGCTAGGCCGGTGGCAGAGCATCTTTCTCATCGAGCTAGACCACCCGCGGCCCCGGCAGGTGGTGGTCCAGGTCCTGGGCAGCTAGGCACGGTGCCAACACCGCCCGGTCTCACGCCCCACACCCTACGGAGGAGATGGATATGAGCTCAGCCAGCCTTAGCAAGGCAGACGTGGCCCCCCGTAGCGCCCGGCCGAACCCGCCGGTCTCCACCCTCACTTTCCGCACCACCCAGCCCTTGGAGTTTGTGGACATCACCCCCCAGGTGCAGAAAGCGGTCCAGGAGTGTGGGGGTGGCAACGGGTGTGTGCTGGTCTATTCCAAGCACACCACCGCCGCCGTGGCCATCAACGAGAACGAACCTCTCCTGGTCCAGGACATGGAGCAGTTCCTGGATCGCTGCTCCCCCCGCCAGGGCAACTACCGGCACAACGACTTCACCGTTCGCACGGTCAACATGACCGAGAACGAGTCCGCCGACGGCCACGCCCACTGCCAGCACTTCCTTCTCAATACCAGCGAGACCATACCGCTGGTGGACGGGGTGCTCCAGTTGGGCACCTGGCAGCGTATCTTCCTCATAGAGTTGGACGGCCCGCGACAGCGCCATGTCGTTGTGCAGATAATGAGGGGTTGAGAGGCTAACCATGGCCTCGTCACTAACCTGGCAGGACAAGACCTGGACCACGGAGGAGGCCTACCGCTACTGCCAGCGGCTGACCAAGACCCACTACGAGAACTTCACCGTCGGCTCCATACTGCTGCCCAAGAACAAGCTGCGCCACGTCTATGCTATCTACGGCTTCTGCCGCGGCGTGGACGACCTGGGGGACGAGGCCCAGGGGGACCGCCTGGCCCTTCTCCAGCAGTGGGAGGAGGAGCTGGCCCAGTGCTACGGAGGGACTCCCCGCCACCCAGTGTTCGTGGCCCTTCAGCAGACCATCGCCACCTTTGACATCCCCAGGGAGCCCTTCCTGCGCCTTATCCAGGCCAACCGCATGGACCAGGAGCGGAAGCGGCACCCCACCTACCAGGACCTCCTGTACTACTGCCAGCACTCGGCCAACCCCGTGGGCCACCTGTTCCTGTACCTCTTCGGCTACCGAGACGCCCAGCGCCAGCGCCTGTCCGACTACACCTGTACGGCCCTTCAGCTAGCCAACTTCTGGCAGGACGTGGCCCGAGACTACGCCATGGGCCGCATCTACATACCCCTGGAGGACATGGAGCGCTTCGGCTACACCGAGGCGGAGCTGGCCCGCGGCGAGGCTAACCAGAATTTCCGCAGACTCATGGCCTTTGAGGTGGACCGTGCCGAGGAGCTTTTCCGCCAAGGGTACGCCCTGGTGGACAAGGTACAGGGCGTAGCCAGGGTGGACATCGCCCTCTTCACCAGGGGCGGCATGGAGGTGCTCAAGGCGATACGACGGCAGGGCTACGACGTTTTGAGCAGACGGCCGGCCCTTTCCCGAAGCCGCAAGGCCTGGCTACTCTTGTCCACCTGGCTCCGGATGAGGCTGGGCCTGGGTGCCCCGCCTCTATAGCCCCCCACAAGCACCCAGGTCCCCAGGCGCTCCCTAGCCTACCACCCCTAAAGAGGAGGCAGCGCAAGAAAACAGCAGCGGCCTGAGGGCCAAAGCCAACGGAAGGCATTAGCACCATCACCGGTGGGATATGAATGAACTAGACCTGGCGTACGAACAGTGCAGGCGGATAACCAGGCAGCAGGCCAAGAACTTTTACTATGCCTTCATCACCCTACCCCCGGCCAAGCGCAAGGCCATCTACGCTGCCTACGCCTTCTGTCGCCTCTGTGATGACGCCACCGATGAGACCCTCCCCCTGACGGAGAAGCTGCGCCTGCTGGAGCAGATTAGGTCGGACCTGGCCCTGGCCTACCAGGGCCAAGGGCCGTCGCCGGTTTTTTTGGCCCTGGCCCACGCCGCCACCACCTACCACATCCCCCAGGAGTACTTCGAGGACGTGATCAAAGGGGTGGAGATGGACCTCACCAAGAGCCGCTATCAGACTTTTGAGGAGCTGCGCCTCTACTGCTACCGAGTAGCAGCGGTGGTGGGCCTCATCTGCATCCAGATCTTTGGCTACAGGGACCCCAGGGCCAGAGACTACGGCGTTGACCTGGGGTTGGCCATGCAGCTTACCAACATCCTCCGGGACGTGAACGAGGACCTGGAGCGTGACCGCATCTACATCCCCCAGGATGAGATGGAGCGGTTTGGCTATTCGGAAAGGGCTCTGAAGGCCCGGCGGATGGACGAGGCCTTCCAGAGGCTGATGGGCTTTCAGGCCCAGCGAGCCAGGCACTACTTCCAGAATGGCCTGCACCTTTTGCCCCTCATTTCCCCCCGCTCCCGCGCCTGTCCCGCCATCCTGGCCGGCGTGTACAGCCGTATCCTTGACAGGATCGAGGCCAGCCACTTCAATGTATTCAATGGACGGGTAAGCCTGAGCAAGCGAGAGAAACTTTTCCTGACGACCAAGATATGGCTTCGAAGCACACTACCGGTACCCCGCCTCAGACCCGCGTAGTCATCATCGGCGGCGGACTGGCGGGTATGGCGGCTGCCTGCCACCTCCTGGACAGCGGCTTCTCGGTCACCCTGGTGGAGAAGCGCCCTTTCCTGGGCGGCCGGGCCTTCTCCTTTGTTGACCAGGAGACAGGCTGTCAGGTGGACAACGGCCAGCACGTCTTCCTGGGCTGCTGCACCTACTACATAGATTTCCTGAAGAGGCTGGGTACCTTCAACCGTACCTACCTGCAGCCATCCCTGGAGGTGAAAATCATCGCCAGAGGAGGGCGGGCCGGCGTCCTCAGGGCGGCGCCCCTGCCAGCACCCTTCCACCTGGGGCCCTCCTTCCTCCGGTATCCTCACCTGAGCATGGGAGAGAAGTTGCGGGTCATCTATGCCCTGGCCCGCATCTACTCCTCCCGCCCCGACGACCCTCGCCTGGAGAGCCAGTCCTTTCACCACTGGCTAATGCAGCACCGCCAGTCGGAGCGGGCCGTGCGCAATCTGTGGGAGCTCATCATCCGCCCCACCCTTAATGACACGGTGCAGAACGTCAGTGCCGCCATGGGGGTGATGGTTTTCCAGGAGGGGCTGCTGCGAGGTCGCGGCAACGGCAATGTGGGCTACGCCAGAGCTGGGCTCTCGGCCATCATGGGCCAGGCGGCGGAGGAGTACATTCGCCAGCGTGGCGGTAAGTTGCTCCTGGGGCGTCCCGTTACCCAGCTCCTGTGGTCCGATGGATCCCTGGCCGGCGCCCAGCTTGCCGGGGGAGAGGTGGTGGAAGGGGACGTTTACGTCAGCGCCTTACCCTACTTTGCCCTGGAGGGCCTGCTGCCGCCAGCTCTGGCCCGCGACAGCTTCTTCTCCGGCCTGAGCCAGCTCTCCGCGGCCCCCATAGTGGACCTGCACGTCTGGTACGACCGCCCGGTGATGGCCGGCGACTTCGCGGCCTTCCTGGACAGCCCCCTCCAATGGGTGTTCAACAAGAGCCAGATCCTGGGCATGAACAGTGACCAAGGCCAGTACATCTGCGTGTCTCTCAGCGGCGCTTGGGATTACATCCACCAGCCCAAGGAGGCCCTGAGGGCCCTCTTTCTTCAAGAGATAGCCCAGACCTTCCCCAAGGCCAGAGACGCCCGCGTAGAGCGGTTCTTGGTGGTCAAGGAGGAGCGGGCCACCTTCCGCTGCCTGCCCGGGGCCCGGCGCCACCGCCTGTCTTCGGCCACGCCGGTAAAGAACCTATTCCTGGCCGGCGACTGGACAGACACTGGCTGGCCCTCTACCATGGAGGGCGCCGTGAGGAGTGGCATCCGCGCTGCCCAGGCCGTGATGGTCAGGAGGGCGGCTTGAGGAAGGCTCTCGTCCTGGCCCCCTTCGCCGCCGATGCGTTACAGGCCCTGTCGGATCTGGTCTCGGTGACTTACGAAAGCTGGATAGAGACCGGCCGCCTGTACGACCCCGAGGAGCTGGCCCAGCGCCTTCAGCAGGAGAACTTCTCCATCCTCATCATAGAGGCCGACTTCGCCTTCGAAGAGCTTTTCGCCGGTGCCCCCTCGCTAAAGTTCCTGGGGGTGTGCCGCAACAGCCTGGACCACGTGGACATGGAGGCGGCCACCCGTCACGGAGTGTGCGTGGTCAACACCCCGGGAAGGAACGCCCGGGCCGTGGCGGAGATGACCATAGGACTGGCCCTGGCCCTGGCGCGACACCTGCCCCAGGCCCACAAACTGGTCAAGGAGCTGCGGTGGGAGAACCCCACCCAGGCCTACGTCTCCCTGAGGGGAATAGAGCTCCAGGGGAAGATGATGGGCATCCTGGGGCTGGGAAGCATAGGCAGGCAGGTGGCGAAGCTGGCCCGGGCCCTGGGCATGCGCGTCGTCGCCTTCGACCCCTACGTGGAGCCCACCCTGGCTCGCCGCGTGGGGGCCGACCTGGCCTCCCTGGATGAGGTCCTCCAGATCTCCGACTTCCTCACCCTTCACCTGCCCACCACCTCCACCACCGAGGGGCTGCTGAGCCAGCCCCGCCTGGCCCTGATGAAGCCTGGCGCCTACCTGATAAACACCTCAGGCCCGGCCCTGGTGGACCAGCAGGCCCTAGTCACCATGCTGCAGTCGGGCCGCCTGGGCGGGGCGGCCCTGGACGTCCACGAAAGCCACCCCATAGCGCCCAACAACCCCTTCCTTGGCCTGGAGAACGTCATTCTCACGCCCCACATCGGTGGCGCCACCCATGAGACGGTGTACCGCCACTCATGGATGATGTTCCGCGCGATAGAGTCCTACCTTGTAGGCCGCAGGCCTCGTAACCTGGCCAACCCCCAGGTCTGGAGGCGCCGTGGATAAGAGCCTCTTGCTGGCCCTGGACATCGGCACCAGTAGCATCCACGCCATGGTTGTCCAAGCCTCGGGGCAACCCCTGAGCGCCGTCAGCCGCCCCCTTCAGACCTTCGCGCCCGAGGGCGGCCCAGCCTTGGCCCGGGAGATAAGCCCCCAGACTCTGCTCCAGGATGTGTCGGAGCTGGTGAACGCTGCCCTGGGCCAGGCCGAGGCCAGACCCGTCGATATCGCAGCCATAGGCGTCACCAGCCAGAGGCAGGGGGTGGCCTTCCTGGACGCCCAGGGCAGGGAACTCTATTTGGGCCCCAACACCGACCTGAGGGCCATCCTAGAGGGCGCCGCCATAGACGAGGAGCTGGCCAGTGAAGTCTATTCGGTAACAGGGCACCTTCCCTCCTTGATGTTCGCCCCCGCCAGGGCCAGGTGGTTCAAGGAGCACCAGCCGCAAGTGTACTCCAAGACCGCCCATGTGCTTACCGTGGCAGGCTGGCTGGCCTACCGCCTCACAGGCCAGGTAGCCGATGAGCCATCCCAGGCTGGCGAGTCGGGCCTGCTGGACGTGACCCGCTGGGAGCACTGCCAAGCCCTGCTAGAGCGCCTGGGTGTGGACAGTCACTGGCTGCCAGTCCTCTTGGCGGCGGGCAACCCCGTGGGTACGCTCAGGGCGCCGGCCGCCCGCACCCTGGGACTTCCGGAAGGTGTGCCAGTAACCCTGGCCGGCCCAGACACCCAGTGTGGTGTGCTGGCCATCACCTCTGGGCAGGAGGGGGCCATAGGTATTCTGGCGGGGTGGAGTTGCACCGTGCAGATGGTGACCTCCCGCCCTTGTTGGGACACTGAGAGGCGCACCTGGGTCGGGTGCCTGCCCGTTCCAGGCCTCTGGGTGGTGGAGAGCAATGTGGGCGACGCAGGGAATTCCTACCGCTGGCTGGTGGGGCTCCTGGCGGACTCCCGCGAGCCCTACCAAGAGGCCGAGCGTCTGGCGGCCCAGGTACCTCTGGGCTCGGACGGAGCCATGGCCTTTCTGGGCCCAGGCCCGGTAAGCATGGCCAGGGCCGGCCTGCGGACCGGGGGACTCATCTTCGGCACGCCCCTCAGTTTCCAGGAGGTTTCTCGTGGCCAGCTCTTCCGCGCCTTCATGGAGAACCTGGCCTACGGGGTCAAGGCCAACCTTGAGACGGTGGAGGCCATCGCCGGGGAGCGGGCCAGGGCCATCCGCCTGGGAGGAGGGATGTCCCGCAGCCGGACCCTGGCCCAAGTCCTGGCCGACGTCTTGGGCCGAGAGATGGCCGTCAGCGCCTTGCCCCAGGCAAGCACCCTGGGCGCGGCCATGGCTGCCGGAGTGGCATCGGGCCTGTACAAGGACCTGAAGGAGGCGGCCCAGGCCATGGCCCCCCAGCTCCACGTGGTGGAGCCAGACCCCGTCGGCGCCGCCGAGTACCAGGACCTGTACGAGAGGTGGCTGGCCATGTACCATCGCCTCCAGGAGGGGGGCTGAGCCAGCCCCGGTGGGAGGAGGGTGTCCCCAGGGGTGCAGGGGACAGAGTCCCCTG
>DAOUBE010000113.1:0-17238 GCA_034432835.1 Dehalococcoidia bacterium
GGGCCACCTCCTTTCTGGTCTATTCTCACCCAGAAGTGTGGCCCCTTCTGCTTCTACTTTTCCACGCCTACTGTCTCATATCTATCTGAACTTTTTCAGCGCCAAAATACTGAAGCTATCCCAGCTATAGTGCCGATATACGGCGTATCTAAGACGAAAAACGCTGCGAACACGACGAAACACGTCAGGCCATATCTGGGCCAAGTCTGGCGAGGTTGGGTCGGCCGTGGCGCCCCCACGGCCAATCTCCCGCCAAGGGGAGAAGGCGTTATACTGGCATTAGAGGGCATATCATCCGGCCCCAAAGAGGAGGAGGCTTATGGCGCCAATACCTAACCTGGAGGCTTATCCCAAGCAGATCATGCTCCTGGATGGGACGGTGGTGAGCGTGCGCCCCCTGGAGCCAAAGGACCAGACTGCCCTGCTCCGCTTTTTCCAGCGCGTGCCAGAGGAGGACAGGTTCTACCTTAAGGAGAATGTCACCGCCCCCGAGGTCATCTACCGCTGGACCCACGAGATCGACTTCGACCGCGTGCTCCCCCTGGTGGCGATTAGCCAGAGCGGCCAGATCATCGCCGACGCTACCCTACACCGGAGCCGCTCGCCCGCGCGCCGGCACATGGGCGAGCTGCGGATTGTGGTGGACCCCGCGTACCGCGAGCAGGGCCTGGGTACCCGCCTCATACGGGAGCTCCTGGACGTGGCCACCGACCTGGGCCTGGAACGCGCTATCTTCGAGCTGGTGGCCCACCGGGAAGAAGCCGCCATTGAGGCCGCCATCAGGCAGACCAGGAGGGCCCTTTTGCCCACGTCTGAGGCCAGCCAGGCCATGAAGGAGGCCACGCTGGCCCCAAGGCCAACGCTGAAGACCACCAGGACGTAGGAGGCCCGCGAGCTTGCCGGCACCGCTGACCACCCTAGGAAGAGGGCCAGGATGCCCAGTATCACACCCAGGGCCAGCCCGGCAACTGCCCTGCTGGCCACCGTGACCAACGGAAAAGTTATCATCTCAGCCTTGAGTAGCTGCCCTCCGGAGGCTTCCACCCCACCTTTTGAGCATTATATCTTGCTGGCCGATGCCTTTAGGGAGAGCTTTTACCCACACTCCTAGGGAGCGGTAACGCCGGAGTCATCCAGCTTCCCAGGGGCGTAGTAGTCAACTCCAACAAGATCGCTAGCTGGGGCTGACGGCCACGCTTGGGCTTACCCAACTGGGGCTACCTGGAGTTCATAGAGCTGGCCATGTAGCCTTCTGATTATGGCCCAGACCAATTTCACAGGGTAGAATGCCCTGGACCGCCCCGTGGGTGGGTGGGGCCAAACATAGGCCATCTTGGGTACCCAGAAGGGAGCAGAGTGAACCCTGTGGGTGGGACCGACCACTTCCCATCGTGGGGGCCGGAAAGAGGAGGGCCCAGGGCCGCGCCCTGGTGGCGGCCTAGCCTAGTGCCTCCAGGCACTCCTCGAGGGGTCGCTTCACGCAGGTGAAGATGGGCGTGTCCCGCACAGTATATGGCCTGGCCTGGGAGCTGCGCATCTCCATCACAAGCTCCAGGAAATCCGAGGGGCTGTCCGTCTCGAACCCCACCACGAAGTCCTGGTCGTCTATGCCGAAGGAGTAGGTGGTGTTGATTTTGACCGAAGGGTACTTGTGCCCCAGGACGAAGTGCTCATTCATCATCTTCTGGCGCTCCTCCATGGGGAGCTGGTACCACTGGTGCGTCTTCACGAAGGGATAAACAAAAAGGTACTTGCTGCCCAGGGGCTTGATAGTCTCCCGGGTCCCTTCCTGGCCAGGATGCCTGTGCCCCTTCACGTAGTCCGACTTCCGGGTCATGGCCAGGTAGGCGTAGGAGGTGGTCAGGTACTGGCCCAGGCCAGTGCGGGACAGTTGCGCAGCCATCTCCTGAAGGTGTTCCAGGGTAGGGCTGATGAGCCACAGCATGAAATCGGCGTCGGCCCTCAGGCCCACCAGGCTGTAACTGTTTACCGTCAGGCGGGACGAAAATTCGGCCACCACCGCGCCAAACTCCGCCTTTCCCCGCTGCTTCTCCCCATCGGGCAGACGACGCCACTGGGGGTCCACCTTGTAGAAGTTGTACTTGACAAACTGCCTGCCTGAATGGTTCTGCTCCGACATCTCCGCTCCGTGTGTTTGATGATCCGGTCCAGGGACGGGACTATTATAGCCCAGCTAGTAGGCTGCCACAAACCGCCCTGACGCTGGCCTCATGCCAGGGGTGCGCTTGGAGCCGCCGCGCCAGGGGTGATCTCACGTGGGGAGGCTGGTTGGAGGGGAGCCGCAATGGTTGTCAGGATGGAGTTCTTCTGGGGTGCGGGCATCCCCACCTGCTGGACCTTTGTCTCTTCGCCACCGTTGGTAAAAGGGCGATGTCGTACCCAAAGCCGAGGGCAACGGGGGTAGGGGAGGGCGCAGCAGGAAAGGGCCCCGTGTTGAAGGTCTCGAGGGCTGGTCCTAGGCTTACCGGAGGGGTACACCCTGGTACTAGCTAGCGGTTGCTGAACCAGCGCCGGACCTTCTGCCACAAAGACTCGTCGTTGTCGATGGGGCGGCCCCTCCATCGCTTCTCATAGCCTGTGCCAGAACTCGGCCTCACAAAGAAGAGAGCGTAGGCCAGGATGAACATAGCCAGGCCAACCCAGATGAGCGGGCCCACGGCGATGCTGAACTGATTGATGGCGCCAAGGATAAGGGCTACCAGGAGGAGTGAAACGCCCGCTACCATCAACTTGCTGGGGGATACCCGCACTGACTTTCCAGAGAAGAGTTGACCCAGAGGTAGCTGCGGTGCCTTGATTATACGGTTGCGCTTCTTGGCCTTGGCAGGCTTCCAGTCGATCTCCGTTTTCTCAAGGATCTCTTCGATTTCCCGCTTATACTTCTCAGACATGCCCCCTCCCCTCGCAGCGGCTTCTGACACTCACCACCTTCGAGTTTATTATAGCCGGAAAAGACTCCCTGACAATACTCTGCTTAGCTTCACATCTCCAGGGGTTCTCTTTTGACGTAATGTGTACGTTTGCCTATGGAAACTGCCATTTTCTGTTACCTTAGTACTATAGAAATTAGTACCCTTGGATAGGTAAGCTTTATCCAGGGGGTAAGTTATATTGAAGAATTTCCAAGGGTCTCTCGGAGGCCCCTGGTGAGAATAGAAACGGTCGATCCAAGAGAACTCTCCGAAGGTTTGGATGCCAAGACCTACTGGAGAGTGTTTTGCTCTTTTCTTGACCTGAGTCCAGAGGAGTTCCAGGAGGTCCAGAACGATCTCCTTATGGACCAGGTGCGGGCCATGGCGCCCACCCCTCTGGGACAGCACCTGTTCTGGGGGACGATACCCCGGGACCCCCACGAATTCCGCCTGCGGGTGCCCCTGACGAGCTACCATGACTACTTGCCCTTCCTTTGCGACAACTCCAGCGTCTTCTCGCCGGAGCGCATCAGCTTCTGGGCCCGTGGGTTTCTGTCGGGCAACGCCTACAAGAGGGTACCGTACACCGAAGGCGCCACCAGGGCCCTCCTACATAGTCTTTTCGCCGCCCTTATCCTGTCCAGCGCTACGGCCAAGGGGGAGGTGCTGGTGAGAAAGGGCGACCGGGTCCTGGCGGGATGCCGGGGCCGCCCCTGGCTGGATGGCAACGTGGCCTGGGGCCTTTGGGCCACGGACCTCTTCCAGATGGCGTGTCCCTTCGAAGGGGCCGGGTACCGGCCTCTCCGGGCCCGCCTGGGAGCAGAGCTCCGGGAGGCCTTGGGTGAGGGTGTGGACTTTGTCCTGGGGGCCGGCAGTCTCCTCACCCGGGTGGGCAAGGAGGCCCTATCCCTTTCCCTCCATTCCCCGTGGTCCCTCAGCCCCAGGGCCCTGCGCTCTCTTGCCAGACTGGCCACTAGCTGGGTCAAGGCCCGGTTGGGGCGCACCACTGCCTTGATGCCCAGACACCTGAGGAGCCCCAGGGGCCTGGTCACCTGGGGCGCCGACCGGGCGACGGCCGCCCACCTGAGTGAGCTGTGGGGCGTGCAGCCCTTGGAGGTGTACCTATCGCTGGAGGGGGGAGTGCTGGCCATGGCCGGCTGGGACAAGGGCCCCATGACCTTTGTGCCCCACAGCGCCTTCCTTGAGTTTATCCCCCTCAATGAGGCGGCGAAGAGCAGGAGTGACGGTTCTTACATCCCCCCTACCTTGCTTCTGCACGAGCTTCAACCTGGCCAGTCCTATGAGGTTGTTATCTCCTCGTTCTACGGTATGCCCTTCATGCGGTACCGTCTGGGCGACATCGTGCAGGTGGTCTCTTCGGGGGAAGGGGCCGTCGCTGGGCGTCTCCCTAAGGTGGTCATGGCCAGTCGCACGGACGAGATGGTGGACCTGGACGGCCTGGCGCGCCTGGAACCCTCCACGGTTACCGATGCCATGGAGTTGGTGGGGCTGGAGGTGGCCGGCTGGGCCATGAGGAAGGAGCAAAAGGATGGCCTCCCGGTGGTACATCTCCTGGTGGAACCCCGGGGAGGGCCTTCGGACACCTATCTACTCTCCCGCCGCCTGCACACGGCCCTTAAAGCCCTGGACAGAGGATATGGTGAGCTGGAATCCCTGCTTGACGCCAGGCCCCTCAAGGTCACCTTGCTGGCACCCGGTACCTTCGCCCGTTTCTATCGAGGAGCCTCAGGCCAGGAGCCCTTCGACCCCGGCAGGCCTCGGGCCCTGGTCAATCCCTCTCCAGAGCAGCTTAGACGCTTGTTAGAGGTGGGCCGACAGTCTGCGACGCTGGAGGCGAGATAGCCATGTATCTAGCGCTGCCTTTGGTCGCCTTCGTGATCCATGCCTTCCTCGTTTACATCGTGCTCAAGAGCAATCCTGGCCGTTTCCTGAACCGGATCCTGGCCCTTTTTCTCCTCAGCATGGGTCTCTGGGGCTTCACCATATACGGCATGCGGTCTAGTACCACGGCAGTGGACGCCTTCCGCTGGGAGAAGTGGGTGTTCACCTGGCTGGCTGCCGCCCCTGCCTTCTACTTCCATTTCACCTTCGTGTTCACTGGCTCCCGCTACCGCCGGTGGATGCTGTTCCTTACCTATGGCTGCCTGGGGGTTATCATCCTACTGGTGTACCTGGAGCTCATAGCCAGGGACATGACCCTTCGCCCCTACGGCTGGGCCCCGGTCATTGGGCCCCTCTTCCCCATCTACGGGCTTTACGTGTATGGCCTGAGCGCCCTGGCCCTGGTTAACCTGTGGAAGGCCTATGGTACCTACGTATCCACCGCCGAGCGTAACCGCACCCTCTACCTCATAGTGGGGCCTGTCATAGCCCTCCTAGGCGGTGCCACCGACGTCATGGCGGCCATAGGGCTGCCAGTGCCTCCTCTGGGTATAGCCACCAACGTGCTCTTTGGGGTCATCGCCACCTTCGCCGTGCTCAAGGGCCAGCTCCTGGACATCCAGCTAGCCTTGCGCAGGGTGCTCACCTATGCCGTTGGCCTGGGTGCCGTGGCCGCCTTCTACACCTTCGCCGTCATCGGGTGGCGGGCCCTGGGAGGAGGCATGGAGCTGGGTGGGGCCAGCTTCATCATTGGCCTCTCCATTGTCATAACCGTGGCCTTTGGCTTCCAGCCCTTCCTGCGCCTGGTTTACCGGCTGGTGGACCGCCTCTTCTACCGCGACCGCTGGCGTCCTATCCGGGAGCTCCAGCGCTTTGTCCAGGAGACCCGCCAGATTACAGACCTGCACGAGCTGGCCAACTCCCTCCTGGGCCTGGCCGCCGGCGCCATGAAGGCCAAGGTGGTTTACCTCATTGGACCCTCCCAGGAGGGAGGCTCCTTCTCCATGCGTTACGAGGACCTGGTGTGCCACCCCCTGGAGGCGGGCGTCTCCTGGGATAGCCCCCTCATCCGGTGGCTGGAGCGCCAGGACCGGGCCGTGCCCTTCGCGGAGATCAAGGTCCTGCCCCAGTGGTACGGCCTCTCCCAGCAGGAGCAGAAGGCCTTTGAGGACCTGGGGGGCGAGCTTTACGTACCTCTCAGGAGCAAGGGGCACCTCCAGAGCCAGAGGAAGCTCATCTCCCTCCTAGTCCTGGGCCCCAAGATAAAGGGCAAGGCCTACTCCCACGGGGACATTGACCTGCTGAACACTGCGGCTTACCAGGCCGCCACCATTATTGAGAACGCCCGTCTGTACGAGCAGCTTAAGCTCCAGCTCAAGGAGCTGAAGCGGACCCAGGAGCAGTTCATACGCTCAGCCAAGCTGGCCGCCGTGGGTGAGCTGGCCGCAGGGGTGGCCCACGAGGTCAATAACCCTCTGCAGACTATCCTGAACCTCACCTACATGCTGTCCCAGGACAACCCGCCCGAGCACATGAAGCAGGACCTGAAGCTCATCACCGACGAGGCGCTGAGGGCGCGCAGGATTGTCCACAGCCTGCTGGAGTTTGCTCGGCAGAAGGACGCGGTCTGGGAGCAGATCGACGTCAACCATATGGTGGAGTCGGTGGCCCAGTTGGCCAAGGTCCGGGTCAAGTCCAGCATTGTCCAGGTTGACCTGGACCTGGAGGCTGACCTGCCCCAGGTCTGGGGCGACGGCGAGCAGTTGAAGCAGGTGCTCCTGAACCTGGCCAGCAACGCCCTGGATGCCATGCCCAACGGCGGTACCCTGCTCTTCAGGACCCACAAGAGCGACAAGAAGGTGATGCTGGAGGTCATAGACACCGGCGAGGGTATTCCCAAGCATATCCTCCCCAGGATCTTTGACCCCTTTTTCACCACCAAGAGCAGCGGTAAAGGCACCGGCCTGGGGTTGGCCCTGAGCCAGGACATCGTGGAGCGCCATGGAGGCATCATCACCGTCAACAGTGAGGTTGGCAAGGGGAGTACTTTCACAGTGGTCCTTCCTGCACATACTCGGCGAGAAAGGGTGGCGAAGAATGGCGAGAGACCGGTTGCTAGTAGTTGAGGACGAAGATATCGTACGTCACTCCATGGTCAGGGTGCTTGCCAGAGCCGGCTACGCAGTGGACGAGGCCTCTTCAGGGTTCGATGCCCTGGACATGATAAGCAAGAACCGCTACGACCTTACCCTTGTGGACATAAAGATGCCCCGCATGAGTGGCATCGAGTTCCTGGAGCGGGCCCGACAGATCGACTCTCAGGTGGCCGCGGTGGTCATCACCGGCTACGCCACCATGGAGCAGGCCATCAAGGCCATGGAGCTGGGGAGCCAGGGCTTTGTGATGAAGCCGGTCTATCCGGACCAGCTTATCCAGGTGGTCAAGAACACCCTGCACCGCCAGCACCTGTCCCGGGAGATCCAGCGCCTTCAGGCCTTCTCCCCCTTCCTGGACCTCAGCCGCATCGTCCTTGGCCAGGGCGACCTGCCCACCATGGTAAAGAGCTTTATAGACACCGTGATCACCCAGACCCACGCCGACCAGGGGGCCCTGTTCCTCAAGGAGGGCAGCCAGCTTAAGCTGGCTATCCAGGTGGGCTTCCCCATGCCACCGGCGCCTCCCTCCAGCGAGGCTATGGAGCGGCTGGGGGCCTGGATCCAGAAGCAGGGCGACGCCATGCTCTCCGGCGGCGATTTCCTGGCTTGGCCCCAGTTGAACCCCGTGTCCACCGAGTCTATGTCTATACTCTGCCTTCCCTTGGTCCTCCACCGGAACCTGCTGGGCCTGGTGGTCTTGGGGCACCGGGAGCCAGAGGAGGTCTTCTCCAGAAGCGACGTGGAGTTCCTGTGGGTGATGTGCGGCCTCCTGTCCATGGGCCTGGGCAACTTCTACATGTCCCAGCGCCTCAATGCCCAGGCCGCCTTGATGAACGAGGACAGGCAGGTGCAAGAGCAGAGGCTCAGGGAGATCGGCTCTCTGTACCGGCTGCTCCATTCCAGGGAGGGGCAGTCCCTCAAGGCGTCCGAGGCCTACCACGAGATGAGGCAGCACTACCACTCTCTGTTGAAGATGCTGAGCGACCGGACGGAGCAGGTGGTCACCGGCCGGCGGCCTCGCTTTGACATCGGCACCTGGGTGGAGGCCCTGTGCGAGGGGCTTCAGATACCCAAGGATGGGCTGTTAGAAGCTGTCTATCTAAGGAATCTGGGCTACCTCAAGGCCACCGACCGAGCGGGGGCCCAGGGGGGTACCCTTCATCCCGCCGAAGACCACCCCCAGAACAGCGCCGACGAGCTCCGGTCTATGGGTCTTCCCGAGCACTGCTGGAAGGCGGTGCTCCACCACCACGAGAACTACGACGGCACAGGCTTCCCCGATGGTCTGTCTGGTAAGAACATCCCCCTGGAGGCCCGCCTTCTCCGGGTCCTGGAAGACTCCTACGACCTTGTCAACGGCGATACCCTGGGGGGAGAGCTGGCGGAGCGGAGGCTGGCCTTGCGCCTGGAGCAAGGCTCCGGCTCCCTTTACGACCCCCAGGTGGTGGACGCTTTTCTCAAGACCTGCCTTTTCAAGGCCCAGGAGAACGGCCACAACGGCATGTAGCCGCCTCCACACCGCCCGCCGCAGGTTACCAGTAGCCAGGGCCTCCACCTCAGCCGTGAAGTGGAGCCCCTGGTTGCCTCCTGGTGGCTTTTGCCCTGGCCTTGCCTCGGTGGGCAGCAGCCCGGTCCCGTGTTTTTTGGTATAATGATTGTGGAAAAGGAAAGAGGCCGCCGGGCGACCGCCCGAAACCCGCACAGGCTCCTATAAAGAGAGCTGGCGGCAAAGCCGAGCCTGGGCAGGCAACCCCGGCGGGTGAAGAGCAGATCCCCCTCGCGGATCGGCTCGGCTTTTTTGTTAGTGGCCCTTCTTCGACCCCCTCCACGCCTAGACCCGTCCTCCCCTGCGCCCCTCGGCTACTCGCCCTTGACTCAGCCATTGAATTCCCTCTGCTCTGACGATAGAGTAGCTTGTAACGCGGCCTGAGGGGGGATGAGATTGAGGAGGGGAGGCCGGCGTCGTGAGGGTGGAGGCCAAGGGTTGTCCCTGTGGCGAGCCTGTCTGGCTGAGATAGTGGGGACCTTCCTGCTGGTGTTGTTCGGCACCGGCGCCGAGGCCGCCCCCGCCGAGGAGACCGTACAGGAGCATCAGTGACCATGGATGTGCTGTTTGTCTGCGTGCATAACGCGGGCCGGAGTCAGATGGCGGAGGCGCTGTTCAACCAGTTGGCCCGGGACAGAGGGCTGCCTTATCGTGCCCAGTCAGCGGGGACAGAGCCGGGAGCGCAGGTCCACCCCAACGTTGTTGAGGCGATGAAGGAGCTGGGCATAGACCTTTCCAGGGCAAGGCCCAGGCTCCTTACCAATGATATGGTGGCCCAGGCGCGCCGTGTCATCACCATGGGCTGTGCTGTGGACGCGGGCACCTGTCCAGCCGTCTTCATCAAGGACGTACAGGACTGGGGCCTCCCCGACCCCAAGGGCCGGCCTCTGGAGGAGGTGAGGGCCATACGGGACCAGGTGCTGGCAAGGGTCCATGGCTTGCTGGAGGAGCTGGCCTCTGAAACAAAAGGGTCCAAAGAGAGGTGGGCGGACCCGTGAGCTGGGAGCCCCTTTCGCCGCACCCCTTGGGAAGTCCGGTGCGCCTGCCCAGAGGATGTGCATGGCTATCCTAGAGGCCCGCGGGCTGACCAAGCGCTTCGGTCAGCGGACGGCAGTGGAAGACCTCGCCTTCGAGGTTTCCCAGGGGGAGGTAGTCGGGCTCCTGGGGCCCAATGGCGCCGGGAAGACCACCACCATCCGTCTGCTCAGCGGCATCATTGCGCCCACGGCCGGCTACGCCGTGGTGGCGGGCCTCCGCGCCGACAAAGAGGTGGAGCGCCTGCACGAGGTGGTCGGCCTGCTCACCGAGACGCCTGGGTTCTACGAGCGTCTCAGCGCCCAGCGCAACCTGGAGTTCTTCGCCGGGTTCTACCAGGGGCTGGACGTTCAGGAGCAGGTGTCCAGGTGTCTGAAACTCATGGGGCTGTGGGAGCGCCGCGGCGACCGCGTGGCGACCTTCTCCAAGGGCATGAAGCAGCGCCTGGCCCTGGCCCGGGCCCTGCTCCACCAGCCGAAGCTGCTTTTCCTGGACGAGCCCACTGCCGGCCTGGACCCCCAGGCCGCCCGAGAGGTCAGGGAGCTCATCGGGAGCCTTAGGGAGAAGGGCCACACTGTTCTCCTTTCCACCCACAATCTGGCGGAGGCCGAGTCCCTGTGTGACCGCATCGCCATCATCAAGACCCGGCTCCTGGCCCTAGATACGCCCTCCAACCTTCACCGCACCCTGTTCCGGCGCCGCGTGGTGGTACACCTGGAGAGGCTGGACGGACACCTGGTGGAGGCGGTGCAGGGCCTGGGTTTCGTGCGGGGGGTGGAAGCCCAAGGTAACCGCCTTACCGTGGAGCTATCGGACCCCCAGCGGAACGTGGCGGACCTGGTGCAGGCGGTGGTGGCCGCCGGGGGCCGTGTGACTTACGTGGCGGAGGAGAGCCACACCCTGGAAGAGGTGTACTTGGCACTGGTGCGAGAGGAGGAGCGGCGGGATGTCGCCAGCCCTTAGGCGGACCTGGAACGTGGTGCGCAAAGAGTGGGAGGTGCTGTTGGGCACCTGGAACGGCGTCCTGTTGGCCACCCTGATGCCCGCCTTGGTGGTGGCCCAGGCCCTGGTGGTTATCTGGGCCATCTCCCACTTTGCCGGCGAGACCCTGGCGGCCACGGAGGTGCTCAGAACGGCGCTGGCCAAGATGGCCGGGTCGCTGCCCGGCACCGGGGGGCTGCCAGTACAGGAGCAGCTCCAGGTGCTCTTCCTGTACCAGTTCAACTTCTACCTACTCCTGGTCCCCTGCATAGTGGCCATCTCCCTGGCCACCTTCAGCATCGTGGAGGAGAAGCAGGCCCGGACCCTGGAGCCGCTTCTGGCCACCCCCGTCAGCACCTGGGAGCTGCTTCTGGGGAAGGCCCTATCGGGAGGGGTCCCGGCCCTGCTGGCCGCCTGGGCCTCGGAGGGCATGGTGCTGCTGGGGGTCACGCTGCTGGGCTGGGGGCACCTGATACAGTACGTGGTCACGCCTAGTTGGTTGGTCTCGCTCCTTCTCCTGGTCCCCGGGGTGACTGGACTCAGCTTCATCCTTGGCGTGGTGGGCTCCTCCCGGGCCAGCGACGCCAGAAGCGCCCAGAACATCTCTGTGGTCATCATCCTGCCCGTGCTGGCCCTGGTGGGCATACAGGTGACGGGGCGGGTCTGGTTTGGCTGGCCTGCCATGCTGGCCCTGGCCCTGGGCCTGATAGCGGTGGACCTGGTGCTGCTTCGGGTGGCCGTTCGCCTGTTCCAGCGAGAGGCCATTGTGGTCCAGTGGAGGTAGTCGGGGTGGCCTTGACAAGGTCTTGGGCCGGTATATAATCCCGTCGAATTCACCTCCGGAATGGGGGAGGCTGTGCGCATTCTTATCACTTCGGGCAACTCGCGGCTAGCCCGGGAGCTGTTCACGGTGCTCACCAGGAGCCACACCGTCCGCCTGACTGACCGTTTGGCAGGAGGGAAAGGCCCGGAGGTCATGGTCTCTGCCCTTGGGCACGATGAGTCCACCAACCAGCTTGTGCGCAGCATGGACGCCATCGTTCACCTGGGCCAGAGCGACTCCCCCATGGACGCATCGGAGCTGCTGGATTACCAGACCCGCTGCACCTACAACCTGCTGAGGGCGGCGGTGGAGGAGCGCGTGCCCAGGTTTGTCTATCTCAGCTCCCTGGCGGTTATGGGCAGGTACCCCGAGGACCTGGTGGTCACCGAGAGGTGGCGTCCGACCCCCACCACCGAGCCCTCGGTGCTGGCCTGCCATTTGGGCGAGTTCATCTGCCGGGAGTTCGCCAGGGAAGGCAGGATCAGTGTGGTCTGCCTGCGCCTGGGGGAGCTGGTATGGGACGAGGCCAACCCAGGAAAGTTGAGCACCAGCGCCCTGGCCCTGCGGGACGCCATCCACGCCGTGGAGCGGGCGTTGGTGGCCCCAGTGACACAGTGGGGCCTGTTCCACATCCAGTCGCCGGTGCCCAGGGCCCGGTTCCTGACCCTGGCCGCCCAGCGGGGCATGGGCTACACCCCTCAGTTCACCGGTGGGAACAGGCGATGAAGGTGCTGTTGCTGGGCGCCAACGGCATGTTGGGCCCCCACGTCATCAAGGCCTTGGAGGGTCGCTATGAACTCCGGGCCACGGACATTAACGACCCTCCGCCTGGCTTCAAGCACGAGTACCGCAAGGTGGACGTGGCCGACCTGAAGCAGGTGATGGAGGCGGCCCAGGGCATGGATGCCATTGTCAACCTGTCGGTGCTACGGCACGACCGCAAGATCGCCTTCGACGTCAACGCCCGGGGCTGCTACAACACCATGGCGGCGGCGGTCAAGTACGGGATCAGGCGGGTTATCAACACCGGCCCCCACTTCACCATCGCCGGGCCCACCTACGAGGATTTCGACTACGACATCAACCCCGAGGTCCCGACCCATTCGGGGACCAACCTCTACGCCTTGACCAAGTCCGTGGGACAGGAGATCTGCCGCGTCTTCACCGAGAACCACGACGTTTACGTCATCACCTTGCTGTTCTACAATTTCCGCTACCCGGACGACATGAGCGGCGCGGGGCAGGACTTCACCCCCTTCACCGTCTCCTGGTCTGATGCCGGCCAGTCCTTTGTCCACGCCTTGGAGGTGCCCCTGGAGCGGCTGCCCTCTCGCTGCGAGATATTCAACATCTTCACCGACCTGCCCCACCACAAGTTCTCCAACGAGAAGGCCAAGCGTATCCTGGGTTGGAGGCCCACCCACCTCTTCGAGCAGTATTGGAAGAAGCCGGGCCGCAGTTAGGGCGTTCTTCTCCCCAGGGTGCGCTTTGCTGCAGGGTTAGCCTTACTTCCGGTCAACCAAGATGGATTGTGATTGACCCACCCACCCGCCCTTGGGGCTTGGTAGGGGGTTCTTCCAGGGACCCTGACGGGCAAGGCCTTGTATGGCACCAGTTGGCCCTCGCTCCCGTGGGGGGTGAGGGTGCGTGTACACCTTCGGTTCCCCTAGGCCGACGCCTGCGCGGGCGAGGGGGTCGGCGGCGCGTCCGCAGCCCCGTCTCCACCACGGCGGCCAGGAACGCCCCAGCACCCGCGGCAGCCAGGGCCCAGATGACGGCTGCTGGGAGGAGCCCCGACTGGAAGAAGACGTAGGGGACGAAGCCCACGATGCCTGCCACCGCGCCCGCGGCCCTGGACCGTGGACTTTCTAGACCCTTTGATAGACCTGAATCCGGTGCCGGTTGGTCTCCGTGACATAAAGCCGGCCCTGCTGGTCCAGGTCCACGGACACGGGCCCCCAGAAGTAGGGCTCTATCTGGGAGGACTCGTGGTAGGGTGTCCGCAGGTGGGGAGGCAGCTCAGGGATGAGGTTGGCCTTGTCCCGCTCCCGCTTCTCGTCCGGGTTGGCCAGGAAAAACTCCTCGGCCCACTTGGAGAGGGTGGCCTGGCCCCTCAGCTTCATCACCAAGCGCCCCCTGGGGTCGAGGACCTGGACCCGCTGGTTGCCCCAGTCGGCCACGTAGATGTAACCTTCCGAGTCCACGGCCACCGCCGAGGGCCTGTGGAACTGGCCGTCGCTCTGGCCGGGACCCCCGAAGCTGGCCAGGAACCGGCCCTCAGGGGAGAACTTCTGGATACGGTCATTGCGCCAGTCGGCCACATACACGTTGCCGTCGGGGCCAACGCAGATGCCCCAGGGCATGTTGAACTGGCCCTCCCTCTGGCCAAACTCGCCCCAGTGGGCCAGGTACTGGCCGTCGGCGGTGAACTTCTGGACCCGGTGGTTGTGCTGGTCCACCACGTACATGTTGTCCTGGCCGTCGAAAGCAATGCCCGAAGGCCCGTTAAGTTCCCCTGGCGCACTGCCCAAGACCCCCCACTTGGCCAGGAACTTGCCCGAAGGCTCGAAGATGCTGATGCGGTGGTGGTACTCGTCGGCGACATACACCCGCTCCTGGCTGTCCAGTGCTATGGATGTGGGTAACTTGAACTGGCCGTCGGCATCCCCATAGGAGCCGAACTCCCCCAGGTAGTCCTCATCCAGGTTGCAGATACCCACCCTGGACAGGCCGCCACCTCCCCGGTTGAGGACGAAGATGCGCCCATCCCGGCTGACCACGAGGTCGCAGGGGTTGGCGAAGCCCCGGCCTATAGGCTGGTTGTTGACTATCCCTATGGTCTTCAGATAGCTGATGGTGAAGGTCCTGGCAGCAGGATGGGCAGCCAAGGCTATCCCCCTTCTGGTAAGTGTCTGGCAGCGGCCGGGCCGGCTTACCTCAGCATAGCTGGAACTCCCGGGTGGAGGCTATGAGGCGGAGCATCTCCGCCACCCGCTGCTCCGCCTGGTCCCCTGGCTGGTGACCCCTCAGGTCCAGGTTCCCGCGTTCGGCGGCTCGGGCGACCAGTGCGGCCCTGGTCCCGTCCCTGAGCTGGATGCGGCCCAGCAGGTCCAGGCAGCCGTCCACCAGCATATCCGGAGACAGGACACCTCCGTCCACAGCAGCCAGCCTATCCACTATGGCGCGGACCCCGGGCTTGTTCAGGTTGCTCAGCTCTCGGGAGACGAAGTTCACGCGCTCGATGAGGGCGCCGCTGTCTATCCATTCCAGGCCCTCGTGCCAGCCCTCCACGGTGGGGGGCTGGAGCAGGCCCTGGCCCATGTAGAAGGCGTGGTTGGCCACGTCCACAATCTCCAGGGAAGGGGCCGTCTGGTAGTCGCCCGCCAGCCTTACCGCCCCCGCCACCAGCTCCACCGGGCTCTTGATGCGGGCGTACCTTGCCTGCTGGGACTTGAAGAAGTCCGAGTTGAAGAGGACCCGCAGCATAGAGCGTATATCGTAGTTGGACTCGAAGTAGGCGTTGGACAGGACCTCGATGGCCTCGGGGTCACGGGGAGGGGTGTAGGGCCACTGGGGCACCGGCGCCTCGTCGGCCACAAAGAAGTCGTACAAGTGCCGGGAGATGAAGCGGGCCGTGGCGGGTTGCTTGCAGATAATGTCCACGATCTCCTCCCCGTTGAACCTGCCCCGCTCCCCCAGGAACACCTTCTCGCCGTCGTCGTGGTCCCAGTCTCGGTACTCAAAGTGCCAGGCGATGCGGCCATAGGGCCAGATGGAGTCTTTGGTGGCCCGCACCGCCATGTACTCGGCGTTGCGCAGGGTCCATCCGGTGAAGGCCCGGGCGCACTCTTTGATATCCTGCTCGGTGTAGTTGCCCACGCCCATGGAGAACAGCTCCAGCAGCTCACGGCCGTAGTTCTCGTTGATGGCGCCCCTATGGTTGTCCTGGTTGTCCAGCCAGATAATCATGGCCGGGTCCCTGGACAGCTCGATGAGAAGGTCTCGGAAGCTACCCAGGCCGTGCCTGCGGAACATGTCGATCTGGTTCAGCAGGGACCTGGCCTGGTTGAGCTTGGAGTACCCGGTGGCGAAGATACCGTGCCAGAAGAGGGCGATCTTCTCCTCCAGAGGGCTCTTGGTGGTGACTATGCGGTACAGCCAGTACGCGGCGGCGTGATTGAGGAAGCGTAGCTCGCTCATCTCCACGTGATAGCGCATGATCAGGTCGTCGGGCAAGTTGCCGGGGTCCTGGGGATGCAGCAGCTCCTCCACCGTCGCCTCGTATCCCTTGGCCAGGTAGGCATCCAGCTCGTCCCTGGTAGCCCCGAAACCCGCGCGACGTAGAAGGTGGGCCATCAGGTCAATGTCGCTGCCGTTTTTCATCCTTTAGCCTCCTTCATAGACCTGTGAGGGAAGGGAACGGAGAGCCCTGGGATGGTATCGGGGCCCACCATCGCCACCAGGGGCGGTGGGCACACCGGCCAGGCTCTGGGAAGCCCGGGTTACTTCCGAAGGAAGTCTATCTGCTCAAAGTGGCCGTTGACTATGGGTGCGGCCTCCACCTCCAGCCACTGCTCCAGTATGGTGGAGTAGGTCATGCGGAAGTCGTTGTTGAAGTGGAGGTCACCGTCCAGTTGCTTCTCTGGCTCCAGGGACGGGTACTCCCCGTAGAGGCCGCCTTTAACCATGCCACCGATGACGAAGGCCACTCCGCCCGAGCCGTGGTCGGTGCCGGAGCCGTTGTCTCGGATGCGGCGGCCAAATTCGGAGAAGAGGAAGATGATGACCTCGTCCTCCCGGCCGTGCTCTCTAAGGTCGTCCATGAAGTCGCCGATGGCCCCGGACACCTCCCTCCAGAGCCTGGAGTGGGTCTCCAGCTCCCCAGCGTGGGTGTCGAAGCTACCGTGTTGGGTGTAGTAGATACGAGTGCCCAGGTCAGCGAACATGACCTGGGCCACGCTTTTCAGGCTCTGGGCGATGGGGTTGTTGGCGTACTCCACGCTGGAGGAGTACTTTTCCGGTGCGGTACGGAGGATGTCCGCGCCCTTGGCTGCGTCCTCGCCGGTGCGGCTGAGGAAGTCCATGACCATGTCGCCGCCCTCGGCGACGCCGTACATCTGTTTGAAGCAGTCCAGGGCGTAGCGCCGTAGCCACGCATCCTGAAGGTCGGGATAGAGGCCGTAGGTGGCCAGGTTGCCCACCGATGCCACGGGTACCCCCTTACAGCCCAGGGCTCTGGGGAGACCCCGACCGAAGTTAACGCCGGTCAGTACGTTCTTGCCCCTAGGGTCTAGCTCCCGGATGGCCCGTCCCAGCCAGCCCTCGGTGCCGACCTTGGAAGGCTCGGCGGTATGCCAGATGTCCATGGATCGGAAGTGGGAGCGGTTGGGGTTGGGATAACCAATGCCGTTGATGATGGCTACCTTTCCTTCATCCCAGAGCCTTTTGATGGGAGCCATGCTGGGGTTGAGGCCCAGTTGATCGTCCAGCTTCAGTATCTGGTCAGGACTCACCCTGACCGAGGGGCGGAAGTCGTAGTACAGGCCCTGGTTGTAGGGGATAACGGTGTTGAGGCAGTCGTTTCCGCCGGAGAGTTGTATCACTACCAAAGAAGGCTTACCCTGGCTTGCAACCATGGAGGGCCTCCTCTCTCCAAAGGGGATGGGGATGGGGTTATCGGCAGGGCATGACAATAGATTTACTGCCCCGTTTGGTTATGGTATGAAGCCGCTTATAACACGCCGCCCGGGTTTTGTCAAGGCGATGTACTGGTTCAGTACATATGAGACAGTCGGGCTATTTTAGGGACCAGTTCTGGGTGGTGCTTAGTAAGATACTGGGCTGGGGTGTTGTAGTCCAGGG
>DAOUBE010000114.1:0-13196 GCA_034432835.1 Dehalococcoidia bacterium
GGGCCACCTCCTTTCTGGTCTATTCTCACCCAGAAGTGTGGCCCCTTCTGCTTCTACTTTTCCACGCCTACTGTCTCATATCTATCTGAACTTTTTCAAGATCGGGCCCAGTACCAGTCGTCGGTCAGCCCGCCCATGGCCGCATGTCCAGTACCTTCAGTCGCAAGGCCTGCTGTCCAGCCCACTTTCTGGCATCCACGGTGTAGGCCACGTCCACCCGTCCGGGCATCTCCCCGCCTGGGACCCCCAAGCTGCCCTGCCGGAAGGCCACGGCATCCCACACGGCTCCGTTCTCCCTCAGCTTCATGCGCACGTGCTCGCTGCGGTCGCCCATGGGGCGGACCTCCAGCACCTCCAGGCCCCTGGAGACAAAGACGGGGGGCGGATTGCCGGCGCCGCAGGGCTCCAGGGCCTGAAGCCACCGGAAGCTCTCGCCCACCAGGGCCCGTACGGGCGTCTCGGCGTCTATAGTCAGCGTGGGGCGCAGGGGGATGTCGGCCAGGAGCTCCGCCGCCACCGCTGACAGCCGCTGCTCCAAAACAGGCAGGCGCTCCCTGGGCATGATGAAGCCGGCGGCCTGGGGGTGCCCCCCGAAGCGCAAGAACAGGTCCGAGCAGGTCCGCAGGGCGCCAATGGCGTTGAACTCTGGCACGCTGCGGACGCTCCCCCTCACCACCGACTGCTCCAGGGCCATGACCACCGCCGGCCGGTAGAACTCCTCGCACAGCTTGCTGGCCACCAGGCCAGAGACCCCGGGGGCCAGGCCCTCTCGCCCCACCATCAGCAAATGAGGCAGCTCAGCCCGGGACAGCACCTCCTCCCTGGCCCATGCCCAGGCGTCGTCGCACAAACGCTGCCGCTCTCGGTTCAGGCGCTCCAGGTTAGCTGCCAGGTCCTGGGCCTCCAGGGGATCGGAGGTAGTAAGGAGCCGGTAGCTGGTCAAGGCATGGTCCAGACGGCCCGCCGCGTTCAGCCGCGGCGCGATGACAAAGGCGACGGCTTCCACGTCCAGGGCCGACGGGTCGAAGCTGGCCTGCTGGGACAGGGCCAGCAAGCCCGGCTGACGGCTCTGGCGGAGGGCTCTGAGCCCCAAGGCCGCGATGGTGCGGTTCTCGTCCACCAGGGGTGCCACGTCGGCGATGGTCCCCAGGGCCGCCAGGCCCAGTAGGTCGGGGGCCAGACCCTTTCCCAGCCGCTGGCAAAGCCCCTGGGCCAGCTTCAGGGCCAGCCCAGCCCCTGCCAGCTCCTGGAAGGGGTAGGCCTCCTCCACCAGCTTGGGGCTAACGATGGCCAGGGCCGCAGGTAACTGGGCCGGGGGCGTGTGGTGGTCGGTGACGATGACGTCCATGCCCAGATTGCGCGCGTGGGCCACCTCTTCCAGGGAGGTGATCCCGCAGTCCACGGTGACCAGGAGGGAGGCGCCCTTCCGCCGTAGCTGCTCCACCGCCCTGATAGTCAGGCCGTGGCCCTCTTCCACCCTATGGGGAATGTAGGGGATGGTGGCGATACCCAGCTCGGCCAGCGCCCGTGCCAGCAGGGCCGTGCCCGTAACCCCGTCCACGTCAAAGTCGCCGAAGAGGGCCACGGTCTCGCCCTCCTCCCGGGCGCGCTCCAGCCGCTTCACCGCCCTCTCCATGCCCGACAGCAGGAAGGGGTTATAGAGCCGCTCCGGCCCCAGGGCCAGGAAGGCTTCCAAGCGGTGTGGAGTGGTCACGCCCCGGTGGTACAGCGCCGAGGCCACCACTGGGGGGACGCCCACCCCTGCCAGGAAGCCCTCCGGCGGGGGTGGAAGGAAGACCCACTCTTTGCGGCTGAAGGCCAAGGCCCGGCCTCCTCTGCTCTTCAGGGTGTCGCTGAGGGTAGGTGTGCGCTGCCGCTACCTGCCCAGCCTGTTGACGATGGCTTGGGCCCAGGCGCCCAGCAGTGGATACCGGAACTCCCGGCCCAGCAGGCACACACTGGCGCCTATCAAAGCATACAACAGCCCCCCAAAAAGCACCACCAGCAGCGCCGCCGGAGGGACGACGCCCGACCCCATTACCGCGGGGCTGCCCAACACCACTACCAGGGTGATCATGATCAACTGATAGAAAGTGGCCTGAAGACCGTTCACAGCTACCCAGGGACTGCCCCGGCGGTTAAAGAAGTAGATGAGGTAGGCGGCCAGGGGCCCCAGGAAGAGGGTGTAGCTGGTAAGGATGAACACCATACTGGCGTGGGCGGAGAAGGCCCACAATCGCTCCCCTCGGGAATGCTGATCAGGAGGGGTCATAGGGACCTAAATGGCTAAACGTGGTTGGCCTCGGTAAAGGCCAGAACGGCGTTATGGCCCCCGAAACCGAAGGAGTTGCTGATGGCTGCCCTGACCTTCCCCCGCCGCGCCAAGAAGGGTGTGTAGTCCAGGTCGCACTCGGGGTCCGGGTTGTCCAGGTTGATGGTAGGCGGGATGGTCCCGTGCTTGATGGCCAGGATGGTGAAGGCGGCCTCGATGGCCCCGGCGGCGCCCAACAGGTGGCCCGTCATGGACTTGGTGGAGCTGATGGGGATATTGTAGGCCTCCTCCCCGAAGGCCATCTTGATGGCCTTGGACTCGATCTTGTCGTTCAGGGGGGTGGAGGTGCCATGGGCGTTGATGTAGTCGATATCCTCGGGCTTGAGGCCCGCCCGCTTCAGGGCCAATACCATGGCCTTGCAGGCGCTCTCGCCGTCGGGGTCAGGCTCAGTGACGTGGTGGGCGTCGGAGGTGCTTCCGTAGCCCGCCAGCTCTGCCAGAGGCTCCACCCCTCGGCGCACCACACTGTCATGGCTCTCCAGCACCAGGATGGCCGCTCCTTCCCCCATGACGAACCCGTCCCGGTCGGCGTCGAAAGGCCGGCTGGCCTTCTGGGGGGCGTCGTTGCGCCGGGAGAGGGCCCTTAGGGAGTTGAAGCCGGCGATGGCGATGGGGCAGATGGGGGCCTCCGCCCCTCCTGTTATGGCGATGTCCACCTCGCCGCGGCGGATCATCTCCCAAGCCTGGCCTATGGCGTCGGCGCTGCTGGAGCAGGAGGAGACCACGGTAAAATTGGGGCCCTTGGCCCCCACGATCATAGATATACGGGCGGGGGCCATGTCGGACAGCATCATGGGCGCCATGAAGGGGCTCACCCACTTGGGCCCCTTCTCCTTAAGCACCCCTAGCTGTTCTGACAGGGTGATGATGCCACCGATGCCGCTGCCTATGATGACCGCCACGCGGTAGGCGTTCACCTTGCCCACGTCCAGGTGGGCATTGGCCAGGGCCTCCTGGGTGGCCGCCGCAGCCAACTGGGCGAAGCGGTCCATGCGGCGCGCTTCTTTCCTGTCCAGGTAGTTCAAGGGGTCGAACCCCTTAACCTCCGCCGCAAAGGTGGTCTCGAAGCCCTCGGGGTCGAAGGCCTTGATGTAGTCCACCCCTGATCGTCCAGCCACTGCCCCCTCCCACGTGGACTTCATATCCAGGCCCAACGGGGTTACGGCACCCAGGCCTGTGACAAATACTCGTGGCTCCATGAAGGTCACCTCCAGACGGGAAAGCTGGGCCGCGGGCTGCATTGGGCGGCTTATGGTGTCGTCACCCGGGCCTTCTTAGGACCAACCGGAAGGCATATCGCCGAGGATGATACACACTACGGCCATGCCAGTTGCCGCAAATTATACAGGAAGGGGCTAGAAGATAAAACACCTTGGTAACAGAGTTGCAGGCGAAAGAGACGGGAGCCTTTGCAGTACACCCACGCCGGTGTGCCGCCGCCAACCCCAGGGCTGCCTGGCAGGCTTCGACTATCGTTGTGACGGCGCCGTCCTTTGGGCTAGAATAGGTCTTAGGCTGGCTAAGGAGATGTCAAGGGTGGACCTGGAGCAGATCGCCCGATACCGGGCCCAGAGCAAGCGCTACTTGGACCGGGCCGTGGAAGAGGCGCACCAGAAGCGCTGGGAGAGGGTGGAGGATATGCTGTGGGGCAGCCTTGGTGCGGCGGTGAAGGCCGTGGCACTGACCAGGGGTGTGACCCTGGAGGGCAGCGGCGCCGTGGTGCGCTACGCTCGCCGCCTGGCCAAGGAGACCCGGGACCGCCGCCTGGCCCGAGTGGTCCAGCAGGTGCTGGAACCCGCTTCCCTTCGTGACCCCTTCGAGACCCTGGGCTCCCTGGACTACCTGTATTTCATCGACGAGGAGGTCCGGTCGGCCCTCCAAAGGCTCTGGGACTGGAGCGACGGCGCCTCCAGCAGGGGCGGCCAGGAGCTGGCCGATGAGTGAGGCGACCTATCGCGGCGCTGTTGCCATCGAGACCCAGGGCTGCAAGCTCAACCAGGCGGACAGCGAGGCCTTGGCCCGGGAGTTCGCCCGCGCCGGGTTCAGGGTGGTAAGCCCCGGTGAGCAGGCCGATGTCCACATCGTCAACACCTGCACGGTGACCCATGTGGCCGACAGCAAGGCCCGCCAGGCCCTGCGCGCCGCTCACCGTCTTAGCCCCCACGCCCTGGTGGTGGCCACGGGGTGCTACGCCCAGCGCTCCCCTCAGGAGCTGGCCCGGGTGGAGGGCGTGGGCCTTGTGGTGGGCAACCGCGATAAGCGGCGCCTGGTAGAGATGGTCCTGGCCGCCCGGGGCGACGCCCTGGTGGCCTGTGCCACGGGCGAGGAGCCTCGTTTCTATCCGGGGGCCTTCGGTCGAACACGGACCATGGTGAAGATCCAAGAGGGGTGCAACCAGGTCTGCGCCTACTGCATCGTCCCCAAGGTCCGTGGCCGCGAGCGCAGCATCCCCCTAGAGACCCTCATCGCCCAGGTCAGAGAGCGGGTGGCGGAGGGGTACCAGGAGGTGGTGCTCACGGGCACCCAGCTCGGTTCCTACGGCTTCGACCTCTCTCAGGCCAGTCTGGAGCTGCTGGTGGAGCGGCTCTTGAAAGAGACGGAGTTGCCCCGATTGCGCATCTCCTCCCTTCAGCCCCAAGAGATAACGCCCCGCCTGCTACGCCTGTGGGAGGACCCCCGTCTGTGCCCCCACTTCCACATCCCCCTTCAGAGCGGCAGCCGGGCCGTCCTCCAGCGCATGAGGCGTCGCTACACCCCCGATCTGTACGCCAGCACCGTGGCCCAGGTCCGGCAGCACCTACCCCACGCCGCCATCACCACCGACGTCATCGTCGGTTTCCCCGGCGAGACAGAGGAGGAGTTCGCCGAGACGGAGGCGTTCTGCGCCCGCATGGAGTTCGCCAGCATGCACGTGTTCCCCTACTCGGTACGGGCGGGGACCACCGCGGCCTACCTGGAGCCCAAGGTGCCTGATGACGTGAAGCGAGGGCGCATGGAGCGGATGTTGGCTCTGGCCCGGCACCTGGAAGAGGCCTTCCGCCGAAGCGCCATCGGCTCTGTACGGCCCGTTCTATGGGAGAACCAGCAGGTACTGGAAGGTCTGCCCGTGTGGACGGGCCTGACAGATAATTACATCAAAGTGGTGGCCCAGGCTAGCCAGTCCCTGTTCAACCGCACCACCCAGGCCCGCCTGGTGGGGGAGCGGGGCGAGTACCTGCTGGCGCAGGTGTTGTAACCGCAGTAGTGTGTGGCTCCGGCCTGCCCGAAAGAGTGGCTCCCTCTCCATGGCGATAGAGGGGACGATACCTCAAGGGGTGCGGGGGACAGCGTCCCGTGCCGGGCGTCTCCGGGGCACTCCCTGAGGCGCCCCGAGGGCGGGTGGGCTGGACCAAACCCAGTCCATCTTGGGTATCCAACAGAAGGGTCCAGGGCACGGTCCTGGCGAGAGGCAAGGCCACTGAGGAGAAGACCCCAGACCCTCCGGAAAAGGAGAAAGGCCACAGTCCACGGGTTTTCCAGGGGCCCTCGGTGGTGCCGAGGGCCCCTCCTCCCAATGGCAAAGCAACAGCCGTCCCCAGCTTTTCCGCGGTACGGCACATCCATCCCCGCCCGAAGGCGTAGCCCGCTGGCGTGACGAGCGGGGGGCCGGGCCTCGCGGCCCGTTAGGGCAAGGCCAGGTAAGTCCTAGATCTCCACGGGTCGCAGGTAGCGATGGCCGCTACGGCGCTCCAGGTACCCCGCCTTATGATCATAGCCGTGGGAGAACACCAGCAGCCAGCCGTCCTTCTCCGCCTGGTCCAGCAGCTCGCGCTTCTGCTCGTAGGTCTCCTCCGGCACCCGGTCGAAGGCCGGGATGCAGGAGAGGTCCAGGTGGTAGGCCGTGGGCACCAGGTCGCCCATGACCGCGATGCGCTCTCCCCCGTGCTTGATGATGACGATCTGGTGCCCCTGGGTATGGCCGTTGGTCACCTTGCACCAGATCCCGGGCAATATCTCCGTATCCCCGTCCAGCAGGACCAGTTGGCCCCGCTCGGCCAAGGGGCGGAAGTCCTCGGGCCTGTAAGAGCACTTGCAGCGCTCGTTGGGGTTGTTGGCCTCTTCCCAGCACTGCTTCTGGACGTAGTAGGTGGCCCGATAAAAGGTAGGTACCAGGTTACCTGCGCGGTCCAGTCGGGTGCAGCCTCCGCTGTGATCAAAATGCAAATGAGTAAGTACTACTACATCGATGTCCTTGGAGGTAAGGCCGATATCCTTGAGTCCCTTGAGCAGGCGGCTGGGCTGAATCCCGTACTCTTCCCGCATGCCGTTCATCTCCTTGGAGCCGACCCCCGCGTCTATTAGGATGTTCTTGTCGGCGCACTGGAGAAGAAGGCAGTTGAGCCCCATGGTTATCCGGTTTTTCCGATCGACGCTGACCCGTGACTCCCAAGTAGCCTTGGGAATCTGACCGAACATGGCCCCGCCATCGAATTTGATTACGCCGTCACTGAGTAGTCGAATGCTGGTGCGCATCATCGGGGTTGGTGGGTCCTCCTTATGTGATCTATTGGACTAAGCACCCTTGTACTTCCCCGTTCAATACCATTCCTGTTGAGTATCGTTTCTCTCTGTTAGCGCCCCGAGCCCTTCAAGCCCTGAGACGCTGTGTCCTGGCAACCCTTGGCTTTGCATGCGTCAAGCTCCTCGTTTTTATCACCCCCTCCCTTAAGGTTGTGTGCCCGACCCCGGGCCACTGGCGTTGCCAGGAGTAACGGCCTGGCAACCGGGATAACTCTCCTATAACAAGCCTGTGGGCATTATGTAACAACAATGTAAGAATATTGTTTATTGTCACCGGTTCGTCAAGGTACGAAAGTACTATTTTGGGCAAGTTTTGTAACTGTCTTTAAAAACCGGATGGAATATATGTTCGTATCAATCGTGGGCTATACCTTTGCCATTACGGAAAAGTACTCTAGTACTAATTTGCGGCTCACGGTCTCGGATTATGTGCCTGTGGATGGCCGTTGTACTGGACTTGTTTAAGAATTTTCTATCGGTACCCGCACGCCCTACCCACAGCACTCACCAATAGAACGCCTGGTGGGAGCAAAAGGTTCCAGGAGGCTCAGGCCCGTTGAGAGGCACCAGAATGTGGTGCTACACAGGGGACCCCGGGGCACACGGCGGCCCGCCTACCCCACTCGCTCCGCCTGCCCCGACTCCATAGACCGGTAGGCAGCCAGTACCGCCTCCAGCGGCCTGCGCTGGGAGCGACCGCTGGTGATGGGTTCCTGGCCTGTTCGAACGCACTCCAGGAAGTGCTGCGCCTCCAGCAGAAAGGTGTCCCCCTCGGGCACGTGGATATCGTGCTGCGTCAGGGCACCCCCAGGCAGCCACTCCGCCCGCTCGCTGAACAGCCGGATGGTCTGCCCGTCCTCCACTGCCAGGCTGCCCAGCTCCCCGTCAATGCGCAGGGTGTGGACCTCGGGCCCCGAGGCCGTGACCAGGCTCTTCATCACAAAGCTCTCCACCAGGGTGCCCACCGCTCCGCTGCGGAACCGTACCGCCGCTATGCTGGTGTCGTCGCCCTGCATCTCCAGGAAGCGCTGGGGCGCCCTGAGGGCGTACACGGTCTCGATCTCTCCCATGAGCATACGCATGGTCTCGAAGTCGTGGATGCCCCCAGACATCATGATCCCCCCTGCCGCTGCCCTGGCATCCAGGAACCACTGGCGCTCCTCCAGGAAGGAGCGGGCCAGGTAACACTGGCGGGTCATCTGGATGAGGGCTGGCCGGCCTATGACCCCCTGGTCCAGCAGTTCCCGCACCTTCTGGTACACAGGGCTGAACCTGACGTTCTCAGCCACCATAAGCACCACCCCTGCTCGCTGGGCGGCCTCGATCATCTGGTCCGCCTCCTCCAGGGTAGCCGCCAAGGGCTTCTCACACAGGATGTGCTTGCCGGCTCTGGCCGCCTCCAGGGCCACCGGTGCATGGAGGTGGTGAGGCAGGCAGATATCCACCGCCTCCACCTGGGGGTCCCTCAACGCTTCGCGAAAATCCCTGGATATCCGGGCGCCCGGAAAGGCCTGGGCCACGGACTTGGCACGGGCGTCGATGGTATCCACGGCCCATACCACCTGGATCCCGCACTGCTGGAAGGCCTGGGCGTGGCGGCCGCCAGCCCAGCCGCAGCCTATGATGGCAGTCCGGAGGGGTCTTCCCATGGCCTTTCAGCCTTGTAGTTGGCAGTCCCGTCTGGGCGGATTATATTCGACGGCGGGCCAGGTTGTGAAGCCGCAACCTCCGGAGCGCCCCCGGCCCAGCGTACCCCTGGTCTTGGGGAAGGTGCTAAACAAAACCGCCGCCCGTTAGAGAGCGGGCGGCGGCCTCGGCGTCGAAAGCTCAGCGGGCTACCTTGTGCCCGAAGGCACCTTCACCTTGGAGCGGGGGTCCTCCATGGTCTGGCCCAGGGTGGTGCCAGGGGCCACCATGGGGTACACGTTCTCGTGGGGGCTCACCACCAGCTCCACCAGGAAGGGACCGGGGTGCCTCTGGGCCTGCCTCAGGGCCGGGAGCACCTGCTCTCGTTCCGTCACCCTCAGGGCAGGGATGCTGAAGGACTCGGCCAGCTTCACAAAGTCCGGCCCGGGGATGGGCACCGACTTGAAGTGCCGGTTGTAGAACAGCTCCTGCCACTGGCGCACCATGCCCAGGTAGCCGTTGTTGAAGATGGCGAACTTGACAGGAAGCTGTTCATCCCGGATGGTGGCCAGGTCCTGCATGGTCATCTGGAAGCCGCCGTCCCCGGCCACGCTCCACACCGTGGCCTTGGGCCGGGCCACCTGGGCACCCATGGCCGCGGGCACCTCGTACCCCATGGCCCCCAGGCCGCCCGATGACACAAAGGAGTTGGGGTGGTTGAAGGTCAGGTACTGGGCGGCCCACATCTGGTGCTGGCCCACCCCCGTCACCACCACCACCTCCTCCGCCTCCTTGATGACCTCGTTAAGCTGGGCCATGGCGAACTGTGGAGGCAGCCCCGGCCCGTCTGGGATGTACAGGGAAGGGTGCTCCTGCTTCAATGTCTGGAGCTCCTGTAGCCACTGGGACCGGTCAGCCCATTGGACCTGGGGGAGCAGGGCTTGTAAGACGGCCTTGGCGTCGCCCTGGAGGTGGAGGTGGGACTTCACCGTGCGGTCGAACTGCACCGGGTCCACGTCCAGGTGAACCACCTTGGCGTTGGGGGCGAAGGTGCCTGGCCGGCCTATAACCCGATCGTCGAAGCGCATCCCCAGGCCCACCACCAGGTCCGCCCGCTCGATGCCGATGTTGCACCAGTACATGCCGTGCATGCCCACCATGCCCAGGCTGAGGGGATGGTCGCCGGGGAAGGCCCCTAGGCCCAGCAGGGTGCTAGCCGTGGGCACTCCGGTCTTCTCCACCAGGGCCCTGACCTCTTCCCAGGCGCCCGATAGGAGCACGCCGTGGCCCACTATGAATATGGGCTTCTTGGCCGAGTTGATGAGCTCCGCGGCCTTCCTCACGTTCTCCAAGGTCTCCGCCGGTAGCCCAGGGCCCTTGCCGTTGGGCGACCACCGATGGTAGCCGCTGAACTCGGCCTCCTCCTGCTGCACATCCCTGGGTATGTCCACCAGCACCGGGCCAGGCCGGCCCTCCACCGCCGTCCGGAAGGCCTCCATGAAGGTGGGCACGAGGTCGGCGGCGGACATGACCAGGTAGTTTTTCTTGGTGACGGCCTTGGTGATGGCGACGGTGTCGCACTCCTGGAAGGCCTCTTTGCCCATCATGGCCCGGGGGACCTGGCCGGTGATGGCCACCATAGGCACGGAGTCGGCCTTGGCACCCATGAGCCCGGTCACCAGGTTGGTGGCACCCGGCCCCGATGTGGCGACACACACCGCCACCTTGCCGCTGGCCCGGTAGTAGCCGTCGGCGGCGTGGGCAGCGCACTGCTCGTGGCGCACCAGGACGTGTCTGAGCTGCGAGTACTTGTAAAAGGCGTCGTAGAGAGGAAGGACGGCCCCGCCGGGGTGTCCAAAAATCACCTCTACCCCTTCCGCCAGAAGGCACTCACATACAATCTCGGCACCCTTTAGCTTCACTGTAGCCTCCCTTACGCTCAGTCTTCCCTGCCTGAGGTCTTGGGAAGGCCAGCGGGACATAAAAATAACTCCCGTCCCTAGGGACGGGAGTTATTCCCGCGGTACCACCCTAATTGCCCCAGATACGGGGCCTCTCAGCAGGGCACCATCATGCCCCGTCGTTGATAACGGGCGACGCGCCCGGCCACACCTACTTGCCTGTTACGGTTTCAGCGGGCGGCTCCGGAGGGATTTTCGGTCAGGATCGAACGGGTCTGCTCACACCGTACCAGACTCGCTGTCCGCCTACCCCTGCCTACTCGTCTCCATCACAGCCTTTGGCTCAATCACAGAACCTAGCACATACCGATGAGGATGTCAATACCCTTTTCGCCCAGGCAGCTCTTACTCCGTATAAAAGGCGATACCCAGGAGCCCTGGCCCTATGTGGGCACCCATTACCGGCGTGAATTCGGTGATGAACAGCCGGGCGCAGTTCATCTCCCGGCCGGCCTTCTCCTTGAGGGCGAGGGCGTCCTCCAGGCAGTGGGCGTGCATGATGTTGGCGTGCACTCGCTGGTTGCCCACTCGGCTCTTGGCGATGTCCAGGAGGCGCTGGGTGGCCTTGGCCCGGCTCCGGGGCTTCTCCAGCAGCCGTGCCACCCCCATGCGCATCTCCGTCAAAGGCTTGATGCCCAGGATGGAGCCTGCCCAGGCGGCCACCTTGGGTATGCGACCTCCCCGTTGAAGGTAGGTGAGGGTGTCCAGGAAGGCCAGGAGCTGCACCTTGGGGACCAGCTCCTCCACCCGGGCCACCACCTGGTCCAGGGATGCACCCTCCCGGGCCTTGAGCTCGGCCTCCAGGGCAATCAGGCCATGGGCGCCGGCGGCCGTGTGGGTGTCCATGACCCGAATTGGCACGTTAGGCATCTTGCTGGCGGCCATCTCCGCAGCCACCCGGGCCGAGTTGTAGGTGGCGCTGAAGTTGGCCGACAGGGTCAGGCAAAGGACGCTCTCGGCCTCGCGGCTAGCCTTCTCAAAGGCATCCAGAAAGGTGGACGGCTTGGGCGCCGAGGTGGTGGGGATGTACTGGTTGGCCTTCAGGAGCTGGTAGAACTGGCTTGGCTGGATGTCTATGCCATCGCGGTACACCTGGTCATCCAGGACCAGCTCGTGCGGGACAACGTGGACGGCCCGCACCTCAGGCACATCGGGCGGGAGGCAGCAACTGCTGTCCACGACGATGGCTACCCGGCGTTGACGAACCAATGGGTGACAACCCCTTTTTCGGTATGGTCCGGGCCATGCCCTGCACGCCGGAAGCCCATGCGGCGCTCCAGTATGGCGGGGCTGAGGAGGAAACCTACCGAGGCGATGGTCATGAGGATGGCTGCTAGGAGGCCAAAGCCCAGGGGTGGCACCAGAGTGGTGTACACCACCATCACCGCCGTGGTGGCTGTGAGGACACCTATCTTGACCAGGCGCTGGCCGGTCTTGAAGTAAACCGCGGTGGTCAGCGCCAGGGCCAGGAACACCAGGGCCCGGCCATAATCACTCTCGTGCAGCCCCGCGGGAGGCGCCAGCAAGCCGCCCTGCCAGTTGAGGAGAAGCAACCACGATGTGAGGAAGGGGAAGGGAAGGGCGGTGAGAGAGGCCAGAAGCCAGTCCTGGCGTATTACCCACAGCAGCATGCTAGCCACAATCCATAGGGAGAAAACCCCAAAAGCGGCCAGAAGGATGAAGATGGGTAGGCTGTACGGCAAAGCCCCCGTGGTGAAGAAGAGCCACGCACCGTAACCCAGGGTAGCCAGGGCCAGCAGACAGGATACAGTGGGAGCGGCCATGGCGTAGCCCAGCCAGGGATAGGTCCACTTGGGAACACCCGCCCTCCAGGCCCTCAGGGACACGAAGGTCACTACCACCACAAGGATGGCCACCCACACAAACCGGCTCCACAGGTGGAAGGCCAGCAGCAGCGCCAGGAGCAGGTGGGGCAGCGTGGCCAGGATAATATCCCGCCACGACCCTTTGCTGTGGATGGAGTACATCCCCCGCGCGATGTTGTCTGGGTGCCCCAGCTCCTGGATAGCCAGCTCTAGCGCGTCCTGCCGGGCCACCCCGGAGGCCTCCAGCTCCAGCACCCTCTCCTCCAGGTGGCCCCGTAGCTCCAGGAGCACCTCCCTCTCCGTGCCAGGGTCCAGCCTGAGCCTGCCAGCCAAGGCTCGAAGATAGGGATCCAGGTCTGCCGACGCCCTCACTCGCAGCTCCTTGTCCCAGTCTAGCCCAGCTCTGGAAGCATCACGCGGTTAACCGCCGTGGAGAACTGGCGCCACTCCTCCATACGCTCGGAGAGCACCTTCTGGCCTTTGGCAGTAATGTAGTAGTACCGGCGTGGCATACCGTTGCGGGTCTCTTGCCACCTGCCCTCCACCAGCCCGGCCTTCTCCAGTCGGTGCAGCGCCGGATAGAGAGTCCCTTCCTTGAAGTGGAAGTAACCGCTGCTCCGCCGCTCCATCTCTTTCACTATCTGGTACCCGTAGAGCGGCTCTTTGCTCAGCAGACAAAGGAGGAGGGTCTCCGTATTGCCCTTGAGTAGCTCTTTGTGGTACATCTCTCCTGCTCACCGCCCATCCAATGGTGACTTGATTCTATAATGGCCCTGGGGGCCCGTCAAGAAACTGTACTGGTTCAGTACATATGAGACAGTCGGGCTATTTTAGGGACCAGTTCTGGGTGGTGCTTAGTAAGATACTGGGCTGGGGTGTTGTAGTCCAGGG
>DAOUBE010000115.1:0-4118 GCA_034432835.1 Dehalococcoidia bacterium
GCCACCTCCTTTCTGGTCTATTCTCACCCAGAAGTGTGGCCCCTTCTGCTTCTACTTTTCCACGCCTACTGTCTCATATCTATCTGAACTTTTTCACGCCGGGGCCAGCGGGGAGAAAGGCCGCAGGCCGGTCCAGGGGCGGGCGCAGTCTCCAGGGCGCTTCATTTTGGGGTATCATAGTGGCGGCCTTCCCGGCTCGGGCGGTCCAGGACGGGTTGTGGGCCAGAGGGTGTCCCCAGCCAGGCATGGGAAGGCGCGGTTCTTGATCCCAGGAGATTAACGGGCCGGAGCTGTCTCTGGCCCCGAGCTAGAAGGAGGTGAGCATGAACGTGGCCGTTATGGGTGCGGGTGGGGTGGGCGGCTACCTGGGAGGGATGCTGGCCCGCGCGGGCAACCAGGTCACCCTCATCGCCCGCGGCGAGCACCTCAACGCTATCCGATCCCGTGGCCTCCAACTAAGGACCCAGCAGGGCGAGTTTACCGTCAAGGTCAACGCTACCGACGCCCCGGCTTCTGTAGGGCCGGCCGAGCTGGCCTTGTTCACCGTCAAGACCTACCACAACCAGCAGGCCATGCAGGACATGGCCCCCCTGGTGGGTAAGGAGACCACCATCCTCACCCTCCAGAACGGCGTTACCAGCTACGACCAGCTCTCCCAGAAGTTCGGGCCTGATAGGGTACTGCCAGGGGCCATCTACATTGAGACGCGGGTGGAGTCGCCGGGGGTTATCCGGCAGCAGGGCAATGTGGTGCGGGTGGTCCTTGGGGAGGTGGATGGGAGGGAGACACCCCGTGTGCGGCGCATCGCCGATACCCTGGCCCAGGCGGGGGTCAAGGCAGAGGTGGCCCAGGACATCATGAAAGTGCTGTGGACCAAGTTCGTGTTCATCGTGACCCTGGCGGGGGTCACCTCCCTGGCCCGGGCCAATATGGACCAGCTCCTGTCCTTCCCCGAGTCCCGCCAGGTGGTCCTGGATGTGCTCAAGGAGGCGGTGGCCGTGGGCCGCGCCAAGGGGGTAAAGCTGGACGAGGACATTATAGAGCGGACCATGGAATATATGCGGAAGGAGGCCAAGGCCCTGCGGGCGTCCATGCACAACGACCTGGAGCGGGGCCGGCCCCTGGAGCTGGACTCGCTAAACGGCACCGTGGTACGCCTGGCGGCGGAGCTAGGGGTGCCCGTGCCCACCAACAGGCTCATCTACTCTCTGCTCCACGTTCACGACGTTAACGCCAGGAGGCAGCATGCTAGACCTGTTTGACCTGTCGGGCAAGGTGGCTATAGTCACCGGCGGCAACGGTGGCCTGGGCAAGGGCATCGCCCTGGGGCTGGCTAAGGCCGGGGCCTCCATAGTCATAGCCGCCCGCAACCGGGAAAAAACGGCCAAGGCCCTGGAGGAGATAAGGGGCCTAGGCGTCAAGGCTGTGGGGCTAGAGGTGGACGTATCCCAGGAGGGCGAAGTGGAGCGCATGGTGAAGGAGGCGGTGTCGGCCCTGGGGCGGGTGGACATCCTGGTCAACAACGCCGGCATCAGTGTGCGCAAGATGCCCCAGGAGTACACCTTGGAGGAGTGGGACCGGGTCTTGACCACCAACCTGACGGGCACCTTCCTGTGCTGCCGGGCGGTGTACCCGGTGATGAAGTCCCAGGGCGGGGGCAAGGTCATCAACATCGGCTCTATGATGAGCATCTTCGGCAGCGACTGGATAGCTCCCTACGCCGCCAGCAAGGGGGGTGTGGTGCAGCTCACCAAGAGCCTGGCCGTGGCCTGGGCCGGCAGCAATATTCAGGTCAACGCCATACTGCCCGGCTGGTTCGCCACTGACCTTACAGCCACTATCCCCCAGCGAGACCCCGAACGCTACCAGCGCATCACCCGCCGTATCTGTGCCGGGCGCTGGGGGCAACCGTCGGACCTGGAGGGTGTGGCTGTGTTCCTGGCCAGCCGCGCCTCCGACTACGTCACCGGCGCCGCCATACCAGTGGACGGGGGGTACTCGGTACAGAGCTGAGGGGGCGACTTTATAGCCTTACTAGGGGAGGGGCTGATTTAAGGGCGCTGCCCTTTCCTCTTTAGCACCCGCCGTACCGCCGCCTCCACATCCCTGGGGGTGAGGCCGTACTTCTCCAGGAGCTGCTCCGGCTTGCCCGACTCGGCGTAGCGGTCCAGGGCCACCATCTCCAGGGGCACCGGTTGGTATTTCCCCAGGACCTGGGCGACGATGCTGCCCAGGCCGCCGTGGACGTAGTGCTCCTCGGCGGTTACCACGGCGCCCGTCTCCCTGGCTGCCCGCGCTATGCCCTCCTCATCGGTGGGCTTGAGGGTATGCATGTTGAGCACCTGGCACTGGATACCCTCGCCGGCCAGGGTGTCCGCCGCCTGGAGGGCCGCCGCCACCATGATGCCGTTGGCGATGATGGCCACGTCGCCGCCGTCCCGCATGGCCTCCACCTTGCCCAGTTGGAAGCGGCACTCCCCCGGGTGCACCACGGGTACATTGGCCCGGTGGAGGCGGATGTACACTGGCCCCTGGATGGCGGCGGCGGTGCGCACCGCTTGCACCGTCTCCGTGGCATCGGCGGGGGCGATGACGGTGAAGCCTGGCAGGGAGGCCATGAGGGAGAGGTCCTCTATGCTCTGGGCCGACACCCCGTCCTCGCCAGTGATGATACCTGCGTGGGTGCAGACCAGCTTAACGTTCAGGTGGGGTTGGGCGATGCCCACGCGGATCTGGTCGAAGGGCCGGCCGGTGCCGAAGACGGCGAAGGTGCTGACGAAGGGGACCTTGCCCGAGGAGGCGAAGCCGGCCGCCGCGCTGAGGATGTTCTGCTCCGCGGGGCCAAAGTCGAAGAAGCGGTCGGGGAAGGCCTGGCGGAACAGGTAAGTGAAGGTGGACTGGTTCAGGTCTCCGCCCAGCACCACGATGTCAGGGTTCTCACGGCCCAGCTCCACCAGGGTCTTGCCGTAGGTCTGGCGGGTAGAGGCTACCGGGAAGCTAAGTGCCATCTCTTCTCCTGCGGTACTGGCCAAAGGGTGGATGTGGGATGGGACTCCGGGCTATTCCAGCTCCTTGACGGCGCGCTCATACTCCTCCTTGTTGGGGGCGCGGCCGTGGAACTCGGGGTTGTTCTCCATGAAGCTGATACCCTTGCCCTTGACGGTGTGGGCGATGATGACCGTGGGCCGGCCGGAGGTGGCCCGCGCCGTCTGGAGGGCCTCCTCCACCTTCTGGATGTTGTGGCCGTCCACTTCTAGGACGTTCCAGCCGAAGGCGCGCCACTTGTCGGTCAGGGGCTCCAGCTCCATCACCTTGCTGGTAAAGTTGTCGTTCTGGATGCGGTTCCTGTCCACAATGGCGGTGAGGTTGTCCAGCTTGTAGTGGCTGGCGGACATGGCCGCCTCCCACACTTGGCCCTCATCGCACTCACCGTCGCCCAGTAGCACGTACACCCGGGAGGGCCTGCGGTCCAGGCGGCACGCCAAGGCGACGCCCACGCCAAAGGAGAGGCCCTGGCCCAGGGAGCCGCCGCTCATCTCCACGCCAGGGGTCATGATGTGGGCGTGGCCCTGGAGACGGCTGTTCAGCTTGCGGAAGGTGAGCAGCTCCTCCTCGGGGAAGTAGCCGGCCTTGGCCAGGGTGGCGTACAGGACTGGGGAGGCGTGGGCCTTGCTGAGGATAAAGCGGTCTCGGTCTGGCCAGCGAGGGTTAGAGGGGTCGTGTCGGAGGACTCCAAAGTAGAGGGCCGTCAGAATCTCCACCGCCGATAGGGAGCCACCAGGGTGACCGCTCCCGGCGTTGTATATCATTTTGAGGATGGCGCGGCGGATGTCCCGCGCTATAGCGTTGCGATTGTCCGCCTTCTGCTCCTTGTGTCCGTTGGCAGGTGTTACACCATTGGTGGCAACGGTTGAGATTTCCTGGTGGGCTGCAGTACCAGGGCCTCCTCCGCTAGGTGTCACTGCTACACCTCCTTTGTCACGGGGATTATAACAACCCCTACGAAAACTGTCTAGCAACTGTACTGGTTCAGTACATATGAGACAGTCGGGCTATTTTAGGGACCAGTTCTGGGTGGTGCTTAGTAAGATACTGGGCTGGGGTGTTGTAGTCCAGGG
>DAOUBE010000116.1:0-8542 GCA_034432835.1 Dehalococcoidia bacterium
CGGAACCATCCTCCGGGGTACTGGTTTCCTTGGCCTGGGCACCCTGCTGGGGGTACGGTCCACGCCAGGTGGGTACACCCGCCTGGCCCTCGCCCTGGGCCTCGGGATGAAGGCCCATCCTGAAGGAGCGCAGCGACCGAAGGACCTGGAGGGGAGGCGGCCCACCTCCGCCAGATTCTGAGCCCTTGGCAGAAGGGCTCAGCATGACAGATATCAACCACCCCTGGCAAGCTGCTATGAGGAGAAGGGGATGAGGGCACCATGCCGCGGCTTCAAGTTCGTGGGGTGGGGCCATCCGCGCACCCTCCCTACCTCGCCGTGGCCCCCAAGGGCTCCGGCCCGGTCTGGGCCAGCCTCCCCTGGAAGTACGCCGTCACCCGCTGGATGTACTCCTGGGGTCTGGTCTTATACGCCCTGGCGTGCTCGGCCCCGGGCACCATCCACAGCTCGGTACCCTCCTGCCGCGCCGCCTGGTAGATCCGCTGGGCATGGAAGGGCGGCACACGCTCGTCCTGCTGGCCGTGGATGATAAGGACGGGGAAGGGGAGACGGGCCACCGCATCTTCCGGCACGATGGCCCCCACGTTTATCCGGTAAGACAGCCTGGCCATAGCTACCATTCCCGGCATCAACAGCCGGGTGGCCCACTGGGGGAGCCCTATCCTGTCCGAGGCCTCTCCCACAATCAGGTCGCGGATGTCGGCGAAGCTGCTGTCGGCCACCACCCCCGCGATGCGCGGCTCTTTGGCGGCCGTTAGCAGCACTGTCGCGGCTCCCAGGGAGAACCCCATCAGCCCGATGCGCCCCAGCGGGGTCCCCCTCTCCTCCACCAGGTAGTCCAGCGCCCCCAGGACGTCGTCCTGCTCAAAGAACCCACCGGAGAAGGAGTCCCCCTCCGACTCCCCGTGGGCCCGCAGGTCGAACATTAGGATTGTGAAGCCTTGCTGGTGCAGGTCCCGGGCTATATCCAGGGCCCCCACGCCGGACGACCCCTTGTTGCTGTCCAGGCCGTGCACCATAACGATGGTGCCCTTGTCCTCCTGGGAGGGGATGTACCAGCCTTTGAGCTGGAAGCTCCAGCCCCTGGGCGGGAAGCTCACCTTCTGGTACGCCAGCCCCACCGAGTCCGGCGCTGCTTCGGGCAGGTTGCGCTCCGCCTCCACTACCTGCGAGGCCATGTACCAGGACACGCCCAGGTAGGTGATGCCCAGCAACAGGACCAAGGGCAAGAAGACTAGCAGCAACCTTCTCTTCATACGCTTAAGCCGCCAAGGAGAATGACGTCCTTCCTCCTAGCCTTTCAGCCCTACCTTCTCCCTCACCTTCTTCAGCGCCTCCACGTTGGGCTTGTCCGGGCCGGTGCCATCGAAGCCCGGAACCTCCAGTAGGAAGGGTACGTCCCGGAAGGCCGGGTGCCCCATGATCACCTCGAACCCGGCCAGCCCTATGTGACCGTCGCCGATGTTCTCGTGCCGGTCCACCCCTGAGCCAAAGGGCACCTTGGCGTCATTGGCGTGGACCGCCACCAGGTGGTGTAGCCCGATATCCCGGTCCAGCTCCTCCACGGCCCTCTCGATGCCCTCCCGGTCGGCGATGTTGTACCCCGCGGCGAAGGCGTGCTCCGTGTCCAGGCACACCTTGACCCTGGGCGAGCCCACGGCCTTCATGATCCTGCCTATCTCCTCGAACCGGGCGCCGATGTGCTGCCCCATGCCCGCCGAGTTCTCGATGGCCAGGTAGGGCCCCGGCGGGGACTGCTCCAGCACCCGCTGGATGGCCTCCACCGTCTGCTTGAAGATGCCATCGTAGCCGGCGCCCTTGTGGCTGCCGGCGTGGAATATCACCGCCGTGGCCTCGATGGCCGCCGCCAGCTTCATGTACTGCACCAGGGAGGTTATGCTCTTTTCCAGGTTTTCCGGCACCGGGGTCCCCAGGTTCACCAGATAGACCCCGTGCAGGAACACCGGCCGTATGTCCGCCGCCTTGGCCTTTTGCTTGAAGGCCTCCGTCTGCTCTGGGGGGGCCTCTTTGAAACGCCAGCTCTGCGGCCCCGACCCGAATATCTGGATGGTCTCGCACCCAAGCTCCACCCCCCGGTCCACGGCCTTGTCCAGGCCTCCAGCGGCGGAAACGTGGGCTCCTATCCTCATGGGCATACCTCCTCTGGGGGTTTCGTGGGAATGATATGGCCACTCCCTTTGTCCGGTCAACAGCCACTCTGTTCCGAGCCCCCCGCCGCCTATATAATCCTCTCCATGAAAGCTCTGGTCCTGGAGACGCCCGGAGAGGTGCCGGTGCTGGCCGTCCGAGACGTGCCCGTGCCGTCCCCCGGGCCGGGGGATGTGCTGGTGAAGGTCCTGGCGTGCGGCTTCTGCCACCACGACCTCTTGGTGATGTCGGGCCGCCTGTGCCGAGGTGTGGCCCCTCGGCCCGTCCTGGGTCATGAGATTGCAGGCGAGGTGGTAGAAGTGGGACCAGAGGTGGCCCACCTGCGCCCGGGCCATCGGGTGGTCTCTATCCTGACCGACGCCTGTGGCCAGTGCGAACGCTGTCTTTCGGGCCGGGAGCACCGCTGTATGAACGGCCAGGGAGTGGGCCACTCCGCCCCGGGAGGCTTTGCCCAGTACGTCAGGCTGCGGGAATTCAGCCTGGTGCCCGTGCCGCCCTCTATACCGCCAGAGCGGGCCTGCCTCCTGGCCTGCCCCGTGGGCGTGGCCCTGAAGGGTGTGCAAGACATAGGCGGTGTCTGCTCAGGGGAGACGGTGCTGGTCACCGGCGCAGGGGGTGGCCTGGGCATCCACGCCGTCCAGGTGGCGCGGCTGCTGGGGGCCAGGGTACTGGCCGTGACCAGCTCTCCGGCCAAGGCCGAGGGCCTGCGCCGGGCCGGCGCCCACCAGGTACTGCCGGCCAGCGACCCCAGCTTCTCCGAAGTCGCCCTGGCCCTGACGGGCGACCGAGGGGTGGACCTGGTGGTGGACACGGTGGGCTCTCCCCTCTTTCCCCAGGCCCTGGAATGCCTGGCCCAGTACGGCCGCGTGGTGGTCCTGGGGGAGGTGACGGGCAGGCCCGTGTCTCTGAACCTGGCCGAGATGCTTTTTCGCGACGCCCGAATATTCGCGGCCTCGGGGGTGTCCAGGCAGCACGTGGCCCGGGCGGCGGAGCTAGTGGCCCGAGGGGACCTGACCCCGGTGGTGGCCCTCACCCTCGGCCTGGGGGAGGTGAGCCAGGCCTACCGCATGGCCTCGATGCGGCGGCTCCTGGGCCGCGCCGTGGTCGTCCCTTGGTAGCCAGCGTCCTCCAGGCTAGCACCGGGCGAATTCCCCGCAACCGAGCCTAGCGATGCCGAGACAGCGCTTCGAATTTCGTCGCGCGTTTAGGGCAGTCTTCACCGACGATGACACATATGCCCCGCAGGTACTTGACATTCAGCCTCCATTGTGGTAATAACCCCTCATTCTAGGAGCCTCCTCTCATCGACCATGCTCCTCCCCTGTTGGGGCCTCTTGCCCGCCAGATCCGAGGCTTATTTTTCCATGCGGGAGGAGCTAATGAACAAAGTCCTGGTGCTCCCGGCCTTTATCCTAGTCACTGCCCTGGTCGCCCTGGCTTGCGGGCCTGCCGCCACCCCCACACCTACACCCACCGCTACCCCTACCCGCCAGCCCACCTTCACCCCCACGCCTACGCCGACGGCCGCCATTACACCCGGCCAGGCGACACCTACCCCCACCAGGGCAGCCGCCACGCCTACTCCCACTCCTACCAGACCCGCTGCCACACCCACTCCCACTGCCACGCCCACCCCCACCGCGGCGCCGGTTGCCGGAGTGCCCCAGCCCAAGAGCCCCTCAGGTGTGATAGTGGCGGCGGTCATAGATGTGGTCCCCAGGGTGGGCCTGAACCGCTCCCAGGCCCCCGATGAGTTCCACCACATCGGCATAGCCGAGACCTTCTTCATGAGCGAAGGTAGCAACCTGGTGACCCCTTGGCTGGCCAAAAGCTGGAGCGTCTCACCCGACCTCAAGTCCGGCAGCATCACCTTCAACCAGGGAGTGCAGTTCCACGACGGCTGGGGTGAGATGACTGCCGAGGACGTGGCCTGGAGCGTCAACGACGCCAACGCCACTCTCACTCCCACCAGCATCCACGGCCAGGCCGGCGACCTGGCGGCCGTGGTCGGTGAGTTCAGAGTGGTGGACAGATACACGGTCCAGTTCGACTTCACCACCTTCGATTCCCGGTGGGAGGTTAACCTCTTCGGCCAGGGAGGCCAGGGCGTCGGCGTGTACTCCAAGCGCGCCTACGACGAGCGCGGCGAAGAGTTCAGCCGTGACAACGTCATCGCCACCGGGCCTTACCGCATCGTCGAATGGATCAGGGACGATCACGGCATTGTGGAGGCCGTGGAGAATCACTGGAAGTTCCAGCCCAAGGTGAAACAGTTCCGCATCTTTGAGGTTCCCGAAGCCTCCACCCGCCTGGCCATGCTCACCACCGGCGAAGCCGACATCATCGACGCCCCGCCCAAGGACGTCAACGGCCTTCTGGCCCAGGGGTTCCTGTGGGCTTCCTCTGGCCAGGCCACCCAGCTCGGCGTCTTCTTCTCGGGCAACCTGTGGGAGGAGACCCACGCCCTCACCGGCCAGCCGGTGTCCCGCGAGGGTGCCTACGTCCACGACTTGCCCTACATCGGCAACCCCAAGGACCAAGCTGACATGGAGGAGGCACGCAAGGTGCGCCTGGCCATGGCCATGGCCATAGACAAGGAGGCCATCAACGACGCCATCCTGGATGGCCGCGGCTGGCCCGTCCACCTGGAGTACCTGTCCATCAGGAACCCCAACTGGCAGAGCAAGTGGGAAATCCCCTACGACCCTGAACGCGCCAAGGCGCTCCTCAAGGAGACAGCCTGGCCCAACGGCTTCTCCACCCCTCTGTACATCGGACCCGAGTTCGGTGGCGGCGCCTCCTTCGCCGGCGAGATCGGTGACGCCATCGCTGGCTACTGGAACGCCATTGGCATCCGAACGGAAGTGCTCAAGTACGCCTACGCCACCTTCCGGCCCTCGGTGGTGGGCCGCACCAACACCATCCCCTGGCTCACTAGCTGTGACGAAGGCCAGGAGCACCGACCCTGGGACTGGCCCCGGGGGCTGCCCATGACCACCATGACCCGGGGCGGCTTTAGCTGCGGCTTCGAGAGTCCGTGGATCGCCCAGCACTTCCTCCAGCAGGCCAGGGAGCCAGATGTGAACCGCCGCATCCAGATGACCAATGAGTGGGCCGATTACATGTACCAGTGGGTGCTGGCCCCCGGCGTGGTGGCGGTGCCGGCCGGTGCGGTGTACAACCCCAAGTCCATCTCCTCTTACGTGGGGCGCATCGGGGGCTTCCTGAGCGTGGGCGGCCTGTGGGACTTCGTCCCCGCCAAGTAGCCCCGGCCCTAGCTTAAACTGAGGGGCGGGTCTCGGGACCTGGGCGGTCCGGGTCCTGAGACCCGCTTGGTTCTTCCCCTGCCGCTGCAACCCCCTAACCGGAGCTCCGACGAGGGGGAGCCAGCCACGGGGAAGAGAACCGGATGACCCCCTGTAGCCCCTCGGCAAGGGTGCCACCCTGGAAGGCACGCAACGCCGGATAAGTTGACCGCAAGGACCGCCGAAGAAATGGGGCTGGGAACCCTCCCCCCCTGGCGGGCTACACCCCTTCATTACCACTGTCGTGTATTAAGGCCAGGGGTGCAGGGGACGGAGTCCCCCGCCGGGGGTTCGGGGGTGTCCCCCGAAAACCCATCCAGGGCGGGTGGGTGGGACCAAACCCAATCCTTCTCGGGTGGCCAGATGTAAGGCTACAGGATGGTGGCCCTAGGTCAAGGGCTGGCCTAGAACAGGGGGAGTGCAGAGGGGGCTGCCCCTTTTGCTAAGGGTAACAGGGGAGAATCCCCGAGGGCTCGCCCTTGACCCACACTTGGCTAAGGTAGTCAGTGGGGGCATGTGACCAGGGAAAGCACAGAGTGGGTGCAGGGTGCACCCTGCCGGGGCGGTGCCCGTCGGGGCCTTATTCAAGGCGGCGGCGAACACTGAGGAAGAATCAATGCCTCCAAGAAAAAGAGAGAGGGGCTGACGCCGGGTCAGCCCCTCTTGTCATATCCGTGGTCGGCTTAGCGGCTTAGCTGCGGGCCAGAGACCTGCTGCGGCGGTACACAAGACCACCCGCCAGCACCAGGAGCAGGCCACCCAGGAGCGAACCCACAGCAATGCCGGTGTAGGAGATATCTCCAGTGATCGGCCCACCGACGCCAGGCTGAATGGTGTAGGTACCCATCATCTGAGCGGCCGTGTAGGCCTGGGTCACACCGCCCTCATTCCGGTCGGGGGTGATAGTGCCATCGCGGTTGGCGTCGAAGCCGTTTAGGGCCCGTTCCAGAGCGGTCCTGGCGTTCTCCATGTATAGCTTGGCCAGAGATATGTCACCAGCATTGACCGCGCTTAGGGCGGCGCTTCTAGCCGCGTTGGCCCTATCAGCCACACCGTCAGCAGAATCGGCGGCCTGGGTGCCGAAGGTCTGGATATTCTGGTTAGCCGGGGCAGCGGCCTTGGTGAGGTTGGCGTGGTTCTTGGTATCGGCGGCGTAGCCCAGCACGCCGGGGCCCTTGTCGCCAGGGTTCCCCACGGTGCCATCACCGTCGCGGTCAGTGCCAGTGCCGCCGTCGATGATATTGGCCACGTGCTCGGCGTGCATCTTGACCTCGGCCAGGGTGGTGGCGTTGAGGCCCAGGTTAGCGTGGGTCAGGGCCAGTCGGGTCTGCTCTCGCAGGCCGACGACTATACCCTTAGGAGTGCCGGAGTGAGGGCCACTGGCGTAGGGAGGGTTGGAGGACCAGGAGTAGGTCAGGTGCCGGATGTGGGCCATGGCAGCCGCAGGGATCTGGGCGGAGAAAGCCACAGTGGTGCTGGCACTAGGGTTAGGGTCAGGTACGGGCTCCTTGGTAATCTGCAACTTGTCACCCAGGGAGAAGAGGTTCTTGCCGTCTGGGCTAGTGTAGGTATGGTTTACCCTTCCATCAGTGACATTTAGAACCCCCAGGCTGACCCTGGTGCTGCCGTCGTCACTGACAATCCAAGCCTCGTAAGCCGTGTTGGCGCCAGCAGGAGGCACGTCAGTCATGGTGATGGTTATCCGATCACTGACAATGACGTCGCTGCTGGACTGGCTATCAGAAATCTTTCCTGTGCCCGTCCCAGTCTGGGCCTGGGCCAGGGTGACAGGGAGAATAAACAAAGAGACTACAGCCAGGAGAAGAATCCCGCGAAGGACCCTCCTTTTTAGCATCCCGCCTCCTTTCTTGATAAAGACCCTGCGGTCAGGAACTTGCCCGAAATGTTAAGTCGCATACGAAAGCCTGTTTCTCAGCGCACTTTGCTGACGCATTATAAACGAAACCCGAAGGATTTTACAAGCCCAATTACTCCCTAATTTCCGCCGTTGTTTGTGTATGCCCCCCAAGGACTACCCTTAGCGGGTGCTGGAAAGCTTCCTCTCCATGTCTCTGAGAAGCTGGGCTATCTTGTCCCGGAACTCCTCCCTCTGCAACCCTAACTCCAGGGTAGCCCGGAGCAGTCCCAGGGGATTCCCGGTGTCATACCGGCTACCCTGGAACCTTAGGGCATAGAGGGGCTTGCTTCCCAGCATCCTGGCCATGCCGTCGGTGAGCTGGATTTCCCCCTTGGCCCCTGGGGGGGTCTCCTCCAGAGCCTGGAATATGGCCGGGTCCAGTATGTACCGGCCAACGATGGCCAAGTTAGACGGCGCCTGGTTGAGGGCAGGCTTCTCCACCAACCCCCTCACGGCGTACACCCCCTCCGCCACCTCCTCACCGTCCACGATGCCGTAGCTGCTCACCTGCTCCCACGGAACCTCTTCCACGGCCACCACGCTGGCCTTGTACTCTTCGTGCACCTTCAGCATCTGCCCCAGCACAGGCTCCTCTGAGGTGATGATGTCATCGGGGAGCACCACTGCAAAGGGCTCGTTGCCCACCAGCGCCTTGGCCTGAAGGACGGCGTGTCCCAGCCCCCTGGGCTCCTGTTGTCGCACGTAGGAGAAGGAGGCCACGGAGGTTATCCGTCGGATGTGGTCCAGTATGTCCAGTTTGCCTGCCTTTTCCAGGGCGCTCTCCAGCTCGGGAGAGCGATCGAAGTAGTCCTGAAGGGCACCCTTGCCTCGTGAGGTGACGGTGATGATGTGCTTGACCCCCGCCCGGACTATCTCCTCGACCACGTACTGGATGGAGGGGGTGTCTAGAATGGGGAGGAGCTCTTTGGGGGTGCCTTTGGATGCGGGCAAGAACCTGGTACCCAGGCCTGCCGCGGGGATGACAGCCTTTCGAACACCTTTCTCTAGCACGGCCAAGATTCTACCATTGCTTACCAGCCTTGACAAGGAACTGTACTGGTTCAGTACATATGAGACAGTCGGGCTATTTTAGGGACCAGTTCTGGGTGGTGCTTAGTAAGATACTGGGCTGGGGTGTTGTAGTCCAGGG
>DAOUBE010000117.1:0-2171 GCA_034432835.1 Dehalococcoidia bacterium
GGGCCACCTCCTTTCTGGTCTATTCTCACCCAGAAGTGTGGCCCCTTCTGCTTCTACTTTTCCACGCCTACTGTCTCATATCTATCTGAACTTTTTCACACCTCGGTCCGGGGGCCGACGCCCCATCCCCGTCCTCTTGCGTCCCAACCGGAAGCCGGCCGCTCCGCCAGTGGCCGGAACATCCTCTTAGCAGGCAAGGCCACTCCAAGTAGGGGTACCCCACGGGAGACGCGAAGGAAAGGCTCAGATATGATATAGTGTAAATCGCACACGGGCCCCGCTACCCCGCGCCCTGGTGGACCCGCGTAAGGGGCCGCCGGTGTTGAGCCTGAGTCAGGAGGGGTATGAACCCGCTACAGCCGCTGGCCGAAGGGCTGCTGGACAGCTTTGCCAGCGTCTTTCCCCTGGGTCTGGCCTTTGGCGCGGGCATGGTGGCCACCGTCAACCCCTGCGGCTTTGCCCTGCTGCCTGCCTACCTGGCCCTGTACTTGGGCCTGAAGCCAGGCCAGGCGCCCGAGGCCCACCCGCTCCAGGCGCTGCTCCGGGCCCTGCTTATCGCCCTGGCGGTGACCACGGGGTTCGTCGTCCTGTTCGGCGTTGTAGGGTTTTTCGTAGCGGCCGGGGGACGCTTCGTGGTGCGGGCCATGCCCTGGGCGTCCATTGCTGTTGGGGTAGCCATGCTGGGACTGGGGGTGTGGCTCCTGAGAGGCAAGAAGCTCTACTCGGGGCTGGTGGCCCGCCTGGCTGCCCACATCGAGGCACCCCAGTCCGGGGGCGTGGCCTCCTTCTTCATGTTCGGCATCGCCTACGCCATCGCCTCTCTAAGCTGCACCCTGCCCGTGTTTCTGCTGGTGGTGGGCAGCTCCTTCACCGCTGGGGGTATTTTGGACGGGACCCTCCAGTTCATCAGCTACGCCCTGGGCATGGGCTTCGTCATCACCCTGCTTACCGTGGGGACAGCGCTGTTCAAAGGGGCGACGGCAAGCTACCTGCGTAGGGCCATGCCCTACGTGGAGAGGGCCAGTGCGGTCCTCATCATCGCCGCGGGCGGGTACATCCTGTACTACTGGTTGACTACTGGCCGTGATCTGCTACTGGCGTAACTCCCGGGGCAGGATGAAGGAAACATCCTCGGGCACGCCATCCATGGTGATAACCCGCTCCGGCCGTAGCTTCTTCACCACGGCGTCCACCAGGACCTCGGGCGTGGAGGCGCCGGAGGTGATGCCCACCCGCTTCACACCCTCCAGCCACTCCATGTGCAGCTCCTCGGGCCCGTTGATGAGGTAGGCGGGCACCCCCTGGGCCGAAGCCACCTCCCGCAGGCGGTTGCAGTTGGAGCTGTTCTCCGCCCCTATAACCAGCACCAGGTCCACCATCTGGGCCAGCTTCTTCACCGCCGTCTGGCGGTTGGTGGTGGCGTAGCAGACGTCGTTGCGTACCAGGGCGTTGGGGAACCGCTCCTGGATCCTCTCCACGGCCCTGGCCGTGTCGTCCACAGACAGGGTGGTCTGGGTAAGGACGGTGACCGGCGTATCGGAGCTCCAAGTGGGCAGATGCACCCCTTCGCGCTCATCCACCAGGAACATCTCGGCCTGGCCCATGGTGCCCCGGACCTCCTGGTGCCCCTTGTGGCCCACCAGGATAATCTTGCGGCCCTCCCTGGAGTACTTGCGGGCCTCATTGTGCACCTTGGTCACCAGGGGGCAAGTGGCGTCGATGACCCTCAGGTTCCGGGCCCTGGCTTTCTCGTAGTCCTCGGGGGGCGAGCCGTGGGCGGAAAACACCACGACCGAGCCTTCGGGCACGTCCTCCACGTTCTCTACGGTGATGGCGCCCTTCTTCTCCAGGTCCGCTACCACGTAGGGGTTATGGACTATCTGGTGCTTAACGTAAACCGGGGCACCAAAGCGCTGCAAGCACAGCTCCACCACGTCGATGGCCCTCACGACGCCAGCGCAGAACCCCCGGGGAGCGCTGAGGATTACCTCCATCGGGCCGCCTCCTGCTTTCGACTGCGGACAACCACGGTCAACCCAATTATAGCGGCTGGCGATGCAGGGGGGAAGCCACTGTACTGGTTCAGTACATATGAGACAGTCGGGCTATTTTAGGGACCAGTTCTGGGTGGTGCTTAGTAAGATACTGGGCTGGGGTGTTGTAGTCCAGGG
>DAOUBE010000118.1:0-5828 GCA_034432835.1 Dehalococcoidia bacterium
AGAGGCTGCCACCTATAGCTAGGGCCGCGCTAATAAGGTTGGCAGCCAGCCACAGCAGGAGGAAGGCCAGGAGGTTCAGCGCCAGCCCAAAGAGCAGGGCCGCCCTGCCGCTGACCCGCTGGCTGGCCACTGGGCGCTTGCGGGTCCGCCGCATACGCTGGTCTATGTCCCGGTCCAGGTAGTGATTGATGGCGCTGGCGCCCCCCGAGGCCAGGGCGCCCCCTATCATGACGGTGGCCACTAGGGACAGGGGCGGTACCCCCTCGGCCGCCAGGATCATTCCCCCTAGGGCGGTCACCAGGAGGAGCACCATTATGCGGGGCTTGGTCAGGGTTATGTAGTCGGATACGATACGCAGCCACCCGCTGTGTCCACTAGCGGAGGGGCTGGCTGTCCCTGCTTCCAACTTCTCCGGCACCCTCTTGCGGGGACTGGAGGCCAGGGCCGCCATGGCGACTACGCTACCCCACACGGCGGTGGCTAAGGATAGGTGTACCGCCTGGGCCGCAGGGACAAAGCCAAACCACGGGTTCGCTGCCCCGGCCAGCACCTGGGCCACCAGGAGAGCCAGCACCACCAGGCCCAATATTCCCAACAGGCGTTCATCACGGCGAGCGCGCCAGGAGAGCCACGCCGCCCACGCCGTGCCCAGGCCCACCACCCCGGCGAGGAGCCGGTGGGCCATGTGGGTCCAGGCCAGGCTGTTGGCCGGGAGGAGGCCCTGGGCGCACAGGGGCCAGTTGGGGCAGGCGGCGCTGGCCCCCGCGCCTACGGTGTAGGCCCCGGACATGAGTACAAGGAACGTGCCCACCACTACAGCCAAAAACCAGAGGGGGCGCCCACGCTTTACTCCCCAGGAGATCCGGTCCCGGGGGAAGGAAAACACCAGGGCCAGTATCAGGAGGGCGAATATACCCTCGGCGGTGGCCAGGTGGGCTGCCACGATGGTGGGCGGAAGCTCCCACAGGACCGTGATGCCGCCCAGCACCACCTCCACGCCCAGTAGGAGGACGGCGGCGGTCATGGGCATTAGCACCCCCTTGTTGTGGCGCAGCTTCCACCACGTCACAATCCCCGAAAGCACCACCAGCAGGCTGACCAGGCTGGCGGTGAGCCGGTGGGAGTACTCAATGAGGACTTGGAACTCCAGGGGAGGGATGATCCTGCCGTGACACAGGGGCCAGTCGGGGCAGCCCAAGCCGGAGCCGGTTACGCGAACAACACCCCCCAGAGTGATGAGGGCAAAGGTGGCCGCCATGGCTAGAAGCAGCAGTGTGCGGAATCTCCAGCTAACCATTACCCCAGGGGCACCTGCCTTTGGTCCTATTGTGGCATGAGCATTCAGCAGGGATCTTCAGCTAACCGACCTCATTTTAGGGTCTGGAGATAGGCCACCAGCGTTGAAATCTCGCCCTGGGACAGACCCAGGCTAGGCATAACGGTGCCAGGCTTCAATGCGGCGGGGTTGTTAATCCACGCGGCCATGTTCTCAGGGGTGTTGGGTATGAAGTTGGCTATGCGGGCCTGGCTGGCCACGTGGTCCAGCCGTGGTCCTATCCTCCCGTTAGAGACCCCTTGGATGGTGTGACAACCGCCGCAGCCGGCGTTGACGAATATCTCCTTGGCTCTGGTTACCACCTCCGGGGGAGGCTGGTGGTCGCCATTGCCCGGCTCCGCCGCGGCACCGGTGCCGTGAATGGAGAAGAGGACCATGAGGATGGCCGCGGCGGTGAATAGACCAAAGCCGAAGAAGCCGGTGAACATGGACTTGTCGTAGCGAAGGTGCATATAGAAGCCCGCCACCAGCGCGAACTTGGCTGCGGAAAGCAGCAGGAGGGCAGCTAAAAGGATGCCCCAGGGGATGGCCCTCTGGACCAGTTGAAAGGTCGCCATGAGCTCCACAACGGTGATGACCGTAAGAACGGCAGCTATCCCCAGGTACGTCTTGGGGCCAGCGTGGGGCCGCTCCTCTGTTTTTACCTCGTTCATCGTGCCATATCCACTAGAAGGTGATGACTCCTATCAGGTACACCACGGTGAATATCACAATCCAGACCACGTCAACGAAGTGCCAATAGAGCCCTGCTACCTCCACGTTGAGGTGAGGGTCGCTGCGCTTGAAACTCTTGCTAAAGGTCCAGGCAACCACGGACAGAAGCCAGAAGACACCTATGGTCACGTGGGTGCCGTGAAGCCCAGTGAGGGTAAAGAAAGCCGACCCAGCGGGGCTGGAGCGGGGGGTCATACCCTCGTGGACGAAGGCGTTAAACTCGAAGCCCTGGTTGGCCAGGAAGTGGATGCCCAGGAGGGCCGTGGCCAGCAGCCATATACGCATCCACTTCAGGTTGCGTCTCTGGGCCGCCCACACCCCCAGCACCATGGTCAAGCTGCTCATCAGGAGCAGGAAGGCGCTGTAGGAGGTCAGGGGGATGTCAAACACCTCCACTGGGCATATGGCTCCAGCGCAGTTACGCTGGTACAAAACGTAGGTGGTTATGAGGGACCCGAAGAACAGGCAGTCCGAGGCCAGGAAGGCCCACATTAGGATCTTCTTGTGGCTGACCCCGGTGGAGGTTTCTTCTACTTGGTGGTTTGGAGTAGATGCCCGCTCCAACCTATTACTCCTCTCTACTTATAACCACTCAGCCGTTAGTGCTGCTGGGCGTGCTTCTCTTCCTTGGCCACTGGCTCCAGCGCCCAGGCATAGATGCCTACCACAGCGATCAGGAGGCCGAAGGCCAGGAGGGCTTTGCCCACAATGAGGCCCCCTGCTCCCAGGGCCAGGCCGAAGGCCACCACCACGGGCGAGTACGATGGCGAGGGCATGTGTATGCCGTGGACCTCCCCACTCCCGTGCTGGCCGTGGGAGGGGTTGCCCTGATGGGGTGGCTTGGCCTCGCTAACGGCCTCCATCCCTTCGTGCAGCTCGCCGTACTTCTCCGCCCACAGGGGGTCGCGGCTGTGCACCGTTGGGATGACGGCAAAGTTGTAGGGAGGTGGCGGTGAGGAGGTCTTCCACTCCAGAGTCCGGCCGTCCCAGGGGTCAGGCCCCGCTACCTCACCCTTGCGCAGACTCCTGTAAACGTTGTAGATGAACACCAGTACGGCCAGGGCGACTATGAACCCGCCAATGGTGATAATCAGGTTGATCAGGTCCCATCCCATGCCTTCCTGGTAGGTGTAAATGCGCCGGGGCATGCCGTAGATACCCAGCACGTGCATGGGGCCGAAGGTGAGGTTCATACCAATGAACAGCAGCCAGAAGTTGAGTTTGCCCAGACCCTCGTGGAGGAAGCGGCCCGTCACCTTGGGCCACCAGTAGTAGATGCCCGCGAACAGTCCGAATATGGTCCCACCGAAGAGCACGTAGTGGAAGTGGGCCACCACGAAGTAGGAGTCCTGATGCTGGGTGTCCACAGGAGGTGCAGCGTGCATCACGCCGCTAAGTCCGCCTATGATGAATAGGGCCACCATGCCTATGGAGAAAAGCATAGGCGTTTTCAGGTTTAGCGAGCCGCCCCACATAGTCCCCAGCCAGTTGAAGATCTTCACGCCGGTGGGTACCGCGATGATCATGGTGCTGGCGGAGAAGGCTGCGTTGGCTATGGGTCCAAGCCCTACGGTGAACATGTGGTGCGCCCAGACGCTGAACCCCAGCACCGCGATGGCCACCGTGGCGGCCACCACGAAGGCGTAGCCGAACAGGGGTTTGCGCGAGAAGGTGGGGAATATCTCCGAGACTATCCCAAAAGCGGGAAGGATTAGGATGTACACCTCCGGGTGGCCAAAGACCCAGAACAGGTGCTGCCACAGAATGGGGTTGCCACCCTGGGAGGGCACGTAGAACAGGGTTCCGAAGAAGCGGTCAAACATGAGGAAGGTTATCCCAACGGTCAGTACCGGGAAGGCGAGCATGATAAGGGTCGCCACTACCAGAGTGTTCCAGACGAACACGGGCATCCGGATGAGGGACATACCAGGAGCCCGCATGTTGATTATGGTGACGAAGAAGTTGAAGGCCGAAGCCATGGAGGAGATGCCAAGGACCTGAAGGCCCAGCACCCAGAAGTCCACCCGGTGTCCGGGCGAGAAGGGTTTCCCGGTCAGGTTGGCGTAGGCGAACCAGCCGACGTCCGGGGCCCCACCGAACAGGAAGCTGGAATGCATAAGCAAGGCGCCGAAGATGAACGCCCAGTAGCTGAAGGCATTTAGCCTGGGGAAGGCCACATCCCTGGCGCCTATCATTAGCGGGATGATGTAGTTGAAGAAGGCGGCGCTCATGGGCATAGCCACCATGAACACCATGGTGGTGCCGTGCATGGTGAAGAGCTGGTTGAAGACATCTGGGCTTACCACGTTGGCCTCGGCCTGGGCCAACTGGAGGCGCATGATAAGGGCCTCTATGCCGGCTATCAAGAAGAAGACGAAAGCAGAGGCGCCGTACAGGATCCCGATGCGCTTGTGGTCAACGGTGGTAATCCAGCTCCACACTCCACGATAGGTGGTGGGCCTGGGCAGCGCTCCCGTTAAGGTCGCCATAGGAACCCCCCTGCGTTACGTCTCCGCTGCGTAGATTGTAGCACTCTCATTTCAGGCTCTCCAGGTACGCTACCAGGGCAGTCAACTGCTGCTCGCTGAGGTCAACCTTGGGCATCTTGTTACCTGGCTTCACCGCCTGTGGGTCACGGATCCAGCGGGCCAGGTTCTCTGGGGTGTTCTCCAGTATTCCTGCGGCGATGGTGGTCCTACTGCCTACGTGGGTCAGGTTCGGCCCGATGGTTCCGGTGGAGACGCCTTCGATGGTATGGCATCCCTGACACGGGGCCGAGGTAAAGACCTGACGGCCTAGCGCCGCAAGACCCGTGGGCTGGGCTGGCGGCGCCTGCTGGGCCTGCACCCAGCGGTCGAAGTCCTCCTGCTTGTCCACAAAGACCCGGAAGAGCATGTTGGCGTGGGCCACGCCACAGAACTCGGCGCACTGGCCCGGGTAAAGCCCGGCCTCCCTGGGGGTCAGGAAAAGGGTGTTAGGGCTGCTTCCATGGGCAGGCAGGGCATCCTTCTTACCCGCAAGCTGAGGCACCCAGAAGCTATGGATAACGTCGGCTGATTGGAGCCTGAATTGCACGGTCACACCCTCGGGTATGTGCAGTTCGTTGGCTGTGACTATGTCGAACTCAGGGTAGCGGAACTCCCACCACCACTGGTGGCCGATGACCTCCACTTGCAAGGCAGCCTCAGGCTCCTTCTCGGTGCGGAAGATGATAATCCAGGTGGGCACGGCTACGACGATGAGCAGTATGGCGGGGACTATGGTCCACCCCAACTCCAGGGGGAGACTTCCGTGGACCTGCCTGGGTATGCTGTCCCCTTCTCTTCTCCGGAAGCGGAATACGGCGATGACCAGGAGAGTCTCCACCACGACGAAGACCACCACGGCCATCCAGAAGAGGAGTTTGTAGAGGCTTTGTATCCAATCGGCCACCTCAGACTTGGGGGATATGGTGGTCTGGGGGGCCTCGGTGGGGGTGCAAGAGACTAAAAGGAGAATCAGGGCCACAAGGGCTAGGCCAGCCAAAAGACTCAGCCGTCTGCGGCTAATCACTGACATCGTCCTTACAAATCATCCCGCATAGTTTTCGGAAAGCCAGTCCGTTTCAGGGGGTCTTGGAATGTACAATTTTTCACAGGCCGTGAGAAGTCTAGCAGAGGCTGCCCGCTACGTCAAGGCACTGTACTGGTTCAGTACATATGAGACAGTCGGGCTATTTTAGGGACCAGTTCTGGGTGGTGCTTAGTAAGATACTGGGCTGGGGTGTTGTAGTCCAGGG
>DAOUBE010000119.1:0-5286 GCA_034432835.1 Dehalococcoidia bacterium
CCCTGGACTACAACACCCCAGCCCAGTATCTTACTAAGCACCACCCAGAACTGGTCCCTAAAATAGCCCGACTGTCTCATATGTACTGAACCAGTACAGTACATTGTATTACCAGTTAAAAAACTGTTACAATACAATGCAGCCGCTTTTTGCATTATGAAGGGCCTTGGGGCTGAGAAAGGAGCAGCAATTTGGGCAAGATCAACGTAGCTATCATAGGCGTGGGGAACTGTGCCTCCTCCCTGGTCCAGGGCGTGTACAAGTACCGCAACCTCCAGGCCAACGGCCCCGTGCCAGGTATTATGCACCCCAAGATCGGGGACTACCACATCGGGGACATCGAGTTCGTGGCCGCCTTTGACGTGGATGTCAACAAGGTGGGCAAGGACCTGTCCGAGGCCATCTTCACCCCGCCTAACAACACCATCAAGATAGCTGACGTGCCCCACCTGGGGGTCAAGGTCGAACGGGGGATGACCCACGACGGGATAGGCAAGTACCTGTCCCAGGTGGTGACCAAGGCTCCCGGCTCCACGGCGGACATTATAGGCATCCTTAAGGAGCGTGAGGTCCATGTGGTGGTGAACTACCTGCCGGTGGGCAGCGAGGAGGCCACCAAGTGGTACGTGGAGCAGACTCTGGCGGCGGGCTGCGGCTTCGTCAACTGTATCCCCCAGTTCATCGCCCGGGAGGCTTACTGGCAGAAGCGTTTCAAGGACCGCGGCCTTCCTGTCATAGGCGACGACATCAAGTCTCAGGTAGGGGCCACCATCACCCACCGGGTGCTGACCAAGCTCTTTCGGGACCGTGGGGTGACGGTGGACCGTACCTACCAGCTCAACTTTGGCGGTAACACCGACTTCCTCAACATGCTGGAGCGGGAGCGGCTGACCTCCAAGAAGATATCCAAGACCGAATCGGTGCTGTCTCAGCTAGACCATCCCATGGACCCCAAGAACATCCACGTCGGCCCCAGCGACTTCGTTCCCTGGCTGGAGGACCGCAAGTGGTGCTACATACGGATGGAGGGGCGCATCTTTGGGGACGTGCCCATCAACATGGAGGTCAAGCTGGAGGTATGGGACAGCCCCAACTCGGCAGGCGTGGTGGTGGATGCTATCCGCTGCTGCAAGCTGGCCCTGGACCGGGGCCTCAGTGGGGCTATCATCGGCCCATCGGCCTATTTCATGAAGTCGCCGCCCGTTCAGTACCCCGATGACGAGGCCCGGGAGATGGTGGAGGCGTTCATCGAGGGCCGGGAGCTTTAGGGCGGTCCATCCCGAAGCTCGGGACGGGCCAGGTAACTTGCCGGCCAGTCAGTAGCTGTGGGGCATGCTAGATACTGTTGGTGGGGAGGGGAACCCTCGGCATAGGATAGGAGCAACAGACGCAAGCTAGCCAGACAGCCAGTACCGGGTAGGTGGCATGAAGATTGCACTGGTCTCTCCCTACGACTTCGCCTGGCCAGGGGGTGTAACAACCCACATCTCCCACCTGGCAGCCCAGTTCATCCGCATGGGCCACGAGGTAAAGATCCTGGCGCCATGCTCCCCCAACCGTCCCCTGAGGGAAGCCAACGACCTGCTGATCCCCCTGGGGAGGCCCGTGCCCATACCCAGCGGGGGCTCCATAGCCCGTATCTCCTTCTCGGTGTGGCTGGCGCCCAAGATCCGCCGCCTGCTGGAGGACGAGCGCTTCGATATAGTGCACATCCACGAGCCTTTGGCGCCCTTCCTGCCCCTGTGTGTGCTGGAGCTGTCCCATGCGGTGAACGTGGGCACCTTCCACGCCTTCCATGGGAGCCACCGGTGGTACCGCATTGGCCACGTGGTGCTGAGGCACTGGTTCCAGAAGCTGGACGGGCGTATAGCGGTGTCGCCGGCGGCCTACTACTTCGCCCAGCGGTTCTTCCCGGGCGACTACACCATCATCCCCAACGGCACGGAGGTGGACCACTTCAGCGCGCCCCTTCCTCCCATAGACAAGTTCAACGATGGCAAGCTGAACATAGTCTTTGTCAGCCGGCTGGATAAGCGCAAGGGGCTGAAGTACCTGCTGGGCGCCTACAGCCGGTTGAAGTGGGACATGCCGGACATACGCCTGATAGTGGTGGGGCCAGGCACACCCAACGCCGAGGTGCACCGCATCATCAGCGAGCGGAACCTTCAGGACGTGCATTTTGTGGGCAGGGTCTCCTACGAGGAGCTGCCGCGATACTACCAGGCCGCCCACGTGTTCTGCGCACCCAATATCGGCAAGGAGAGTTTCGGTATAATACTGATAGAGGCCATGGCCGCCTCCAAGCCTATTGTCGCCTCCCACATAGAAGGGTTCACCAGTGTGATGACCCACGGCCGAGAGGGGTTGCTGGTGCCCCCCAAGGACGAGGTGGCCCTGGCCGACGCCCTGGCCGCCCTGCTGAGCAACCCCAGCCTGCGGCAGGAGATGGGGGCCAGGGGCAGGGAGACGGCGGAGCACTACAGGTGGGAGCGCATTGCCCAGAGGGTGCTGGACTATTATATGAGTGTAATGGAAACACGACGTGGCGCCGCCGTACAGAGAGTGGGTTAGAGGCTCCCTGCTCGGCCGCGTGGAGGCCCCCCTCATCCGAGTCCTGGTGGCCCTGCATATCACCCCCAACGCTGTTACCATGGGCGGATTCCTTCTGGCCGCAGGGGCGGCCTGCCTGGTGGGTGCCGGTATGCTCCTGGCGGGGGGAGTGGTGTTCTTCGTGGCCAGCCTCATGGACATGATGGACGGCACCCTGGCCCGGGCCACGGGCCAGCAGAGCCGGGCCGGCGCCCTCCTGGACTCCACCATGGACCGTCTGGGCGAGGCTGCTCTGTTGCTGGGCCTTTCGGTGTACGGGGTCCTGTCGGACATGGGGGAAGGTAGGCTCCTGGCCTTCATAGTGCTAATCATCCTGGCCCTGGTCAGCTCCCAGATGGTGAGCTACCTCCGCGCCCGGGGCGAGGGCCTGGGCATCGAGACCAAGGTGGGGCTGATGACCCGCTCTGAGCGAGTGGTCCTCCTCTCGGTGGGGGTGGTCCTGGCGGGGCTGGGGGTGGACTTCGCCATGGAGTCCGTACTGGGGATAATCGCCGCCCTGTCCACATACACCATGCTGCAGCGCCTGGCCCACGTGTGGCGACAGGTGAAGGGATGAGGGCCCCGGGCCAACCGCCATGCCTGAGCGGGCGGGAGCAGCCTTCTCATCCAGTAGCAGCCAGGGGCGGGATGAGGATAAACTATAGATAAGCCCGGAGTTGGTACCAAGGCCGGGCGTCATCCGTAGTATCCAGGAGGAGCCGTGCCCTTTCTTCGAGATGCTGACAGAGCGGAGCTGGAGCGCAGGTTCAAGAAGGACCTGAAGAATGACGTGACCCTGCGTCTCTTCACACAGACGCCTTCGCCCTTGACCATTCCAGGCCGGGAGTGCCAGTACTGCCCCGAGACCCAGCAGCTCCTGGAGGAGCTGACCTCCCTTTCCCCCAAGCTCCACCTGGAGGTGGTGGACGTTTACAAGCAGCCCGAGGAGGCCCGAAGCCAGGGCATTGAGCGCATACCGGCCATAGTGTTCGGGAAGGATGGAGGTTCCAGGCTGCGGTACTACGGGATCCCTGCCGGGTACGAGTTCGCCACCATCGTCGAGACCATCACTACCCTGTCCAAGGGGGTCAGCCCGCTGAAGCTGGAGTCCCGGAAAAAGCTGAGGAAGGTTAACCAGCCAGTCCATATACAGGTGTTCGTAACACCTACCTGACCGCACTGTCCCAGGGCGGCCGGTCTGGCCCATGCCATAGCCCTAGAGAACCCGCTGATTACGGCGGACGTCATCGAGGCCCAGGAGTTCCCACAGCTCTCCCAGATGTACGCGGTCAGGGCCGTACCCAAAACGGTTATTAACAACGTGGCCCAGGTCCTGGGCGCCGTGCCCGAGGAAGTGATGGTGGCCAAGGTGCTGGAGGTGGGGGTCAAGGGTGGAGCGGAGGAGGAGCCTCCCCAGCACACCGACGTACCGGGAAATACCTCTGGCCCCAGCAGCCAGTTGTAAGGAGCAATCGTATGGCTAGGGAGTTCAAGGGCAGCCTACAGGGGGAGGGGTTGCGCATCGCCCTGGTGGTGGCGAAGTTCAACCAGTTCGTCACCCAGCGCCTGGAGGAAGGGGCGAGGGCGGCACTGGCGGCCCACGGCGTACGGGATGAGGACGTAACCGTGACCTGGGTGCCAGGCTCCTTCGAGATCCCAGTGGTAGCCAAGACCCTGGCCAAGTCGGGCCGGTACCACGCCGTGGTCTGCCTGGGGTGCGTCATCAAGGGCGAGACGCCCCACTTTGACTACGTGGCTGGCGAGGCAGCCAAGGGGGTTGCCCAGGCGGCGTCGGAGTCGGGGGTGCCGGTGCTGTTCGGGGTGCTGACGGCCAACACCATGGAGCAGGCCATAGACCGGGCCGGCGGCAAGATGGGGAACCGGGGCTACGACGCCGCAGTGGCAGCCATTGAGATGGCGAACCTGATGAAGGTCCTGAAGGGAATGGAGGGGGCGTAGCCCCGCCACGTACTCTCCTTCTCCGGGCCCCTCTTTACACCATCCAGGGCTCTGCCTGGTAGTAACGCAGGCTGGAGCCCTCGGCCCAGACCCCCGTTGTCCCCCTGGCAAGGGGGATTCCCCCTCCGCCAAGAGCCGGAAGGACCTAAGGGAGGACCTTGTACACCCGGTCGCCGGGGCTGACCCTGAGGGGCACCTTGATGGCCACGGGGTTGCCGGCCTGGACCTCGGCCACGTGGACGTCGTCAACCTGCATGGCCCCAATGGTAAACTCCAGGTCCGTGTCGTAGCCCTTGATGCGCAGGGTGTCGCCCAACCTCAGCCCGGCGGTGGTGGTCACCCCCGCCAGCATTTTATCGGGGAAAAAGACCGTAACCTGGCCGATCTCCACCTCGGGCATGACACCATCCTCCACTCCTGGTAAATCCAGTATAGCTGAGGCTGCGTCAAATGGTGCACCTTCGCCGCAGCCAGGCCCTGAGGAGGCCATATGATAGACCAGAAAGAGACCCAAGGCCCAGTGGTACTAGGAGATCCCCGGTAGGCGGAGATGGCCCACCTGGCGTCGGAGGACCCGCGGGGGCAGCCGGGCTTCCGGGGGAGGCAGCGAGTGGAAGCTGGCCGGAGGGCAAAAACAACGTGAAAAAGTTCAGATAGATATGAGACAGTAGGCGTGGAAAAGTAGAAGCAGAAGGGGCCACACTTCTGGGTGAGAATAGACCAGAAAGGAGGTGGCCC
>DAOUBE010000120.1:0-6750 GCA_034432835.1 Dehalococcoidia bacterium
CCCTGGACTACAACACCCCAGCCCAGTATCTTACTAAGCACCACCCAGAACTGGTCCCTAAAATAGCCCGACTGTCTCATATGTACTGAACCAGTACAGGCATTGGCTAGGGGGCCGGGGTTTGCCGTATAATGGTTCTTGGTCAGCGGGAGTAGCTCAGGTGGTAGAGCCCCTGCCTTCCAAGCAGGTTGTCGCGGGTTCGAGTCCCGTCTCCCGCTCCATCCCTACCTCAGTTGCTCAACGCCCCTGATGTAGTCCCGCTACAGACTCTCAAACGGACCATCCCCTGCTCCAGCTATCCCCTTCCTCAACCCCCCAGACCACCTCTGCCGCCGGGCCACGGTAGCCCGGAGCTAGCAGCCAGTACCTAGAAGCAGTCCCTTTCCCCAGCGTCGGTGGTATAGGTAGGATTGCGCTATTCTGCAGGGACATTTGCGTCAAAACCCCATGGCCGCCCAGTTAGTTCTTCACATTAGTTGAGCTGCGCCAGAGTAAAACAGCGATGGGCGCCGCGCATGATATCAGTTGACAGGGAATGGTGGAGAGTTGTTAATTGCCAGTACGTTCAGAGGCCTCCAGGGCTGGCGCCAGGACGAGATTCGTCACAGGCACCGGGGGACCTCTGCACTCTACTCTGGGGCAGGAGAAGTATGAGAACTACAGCCAGGTTTTTGCCCGTGCCCTCTAGTCTCAAGTTCGGTCTGTTGGCCTTGATGGGAATAGCACTTCTAGCACTGGTGGCATGTGGCCCGTCGGCTACTCCCACATCCACCCCCACGGCCACCCCCACTAGCCAGGCCGGGGCAGCCACACCCACCCCCACCGCCACCTCTGGCGCCCCCACTGGCAGTCTCAGGGAAGTACCCAGGAACCGCACCCTCATCCGGGTGGGCACGGGGACCACCATCCTGAACCCAGACAACCACAACCCCTACGCCGTGGGAGGCTTCGCCCGCCTGCGGGACTGGCTGACTAAGACGGTGTACGAGTTCCTTTACTACTACAACCACGTCACCGGCGAGATGATCCCGTGGCTGGCCACAGGCTATCAGTACAACAATGACTTCACAGAGATCACCATCAACCTGCGCCCTGGGGTCAAGTGGGCCGACGGCCAGCCCTTCACCGCCAACGACGTTGCCTTTACCCTGAACATGCTGAAGGAGCACCCCTCCCTGGTATTCTCGGCAGACATCAAGGACTGGGTGAAGGAGGTGCAGGTCATCGACCAGCAGACGGTGAAGATCGTCCTCACCCGCCCTAATCCGCGCTGGTTCTTCCTGTACATGGCTGAGAACGCCGAGATCAACATACCCATACTGCCCGAGCACGTCTGGAAGGACAAGGACCCAGAGACCTTCACCAACTTCGATTTGGAGAAGGGCTGGCCGCTGGGTACGGGGCCCTACAAAGTGGTCAGGTCCACCTCCGAGTCGGTGATATTGGACCGCCGAGATAGCTGGTGGGGCTCCGAGGTGGGTTTCCACGAGATGCCCCAGGTAGAGCGGTTCATACGCATACCCGGCGGCGATGCCGCCAACATAGCAGTGCTGTTCTCCACCAACCAGGTGGACTTCGGCTACCCCCTGCTACCGGGGACCTTCCAGTCCGCCAGGCAAAGGAACCCCAACCTCATCGCCTGGAACAAGCAGGGCCCTATATGGGGCTTGGGCGACGCCTGTCTCTACACCCTGGGCCTGAACAACAAGATCAAGCCCTTTGATGACCCGGAAATACGGTGGGCCATCAACCACGCCCTGGACAGGGACAAGATTATCAACCTGGCCTACGAGGGCGGCACCATCAAACGGGTGTGGCCGCAGGTGACCTTCGACGGGCCGGCCGCCAAGTACGAGCAGCAGGTCCAGGACCTGTTGGACAAATACGACGTGGACGACTTTGACCTCCAGAAGACGGCGGATATCATGACCCGCAAGGGCTACAAGAAGGACTCGGAGGGCTTCTGGGTGGGGACCGACGGCAAGCGGGTGCAGCTCACCCTCCAGACGGGCAATTGGCTCAGCCCCCTGGGGCCGGTCATCGAGAAGCAGCTTCGGGACGCGGGCTTCGACGCCGTCTTCAAGCTGCCAGCCACCGGCTGGCTCCAGGGCATCCAGTCCGGCTCCTACGAGAGCTGGATAACGGTGCACTGCGGCAGCACCGGCGACCCGTACCAGATGCTCAAGGACTTCACTACCGCCTACTCTGCTCCTATCGGCGAGAGCACCCGGTACGTGTGGGCCAACAGCCGGTACGAGAACCCGGAGTACGACGCTATCCTGGCCAAGATGGAGATGATGGCGCCCTCCGAGGACGACCCCCAGTACATCAACCTGTTCAGGCAGGCTATGGAGATCTGGCTGAGGGACCTGCCTGAGATCACCATCGCTGAAGAGCGCCACATCTGGACGCTGAACGAGACCTACTGGACCGGCTGGCCTGGGGCCGATGACCCTTACGCTTGGCCCTACGACGGCGCCGACTTCCTGCTGATTGTACTGAACCTCAAACCCAAGCAGTAAGCTGGGGGTGACGCTGGCGGGCCTGGGCCGTGGGCGCGGGCCCGCCAGCGTCTCAAGAGCCGACGCGCCCCATGGGCCGGCTACCTGAGCCTCACCTCCGCGACAGGGCAAGGGCGGCCAGAGGAGCGGCCAGGGATTTTGGCAGAAGGCTGGACATAGCTTGTTGCCATGAAAGCAGACTACATAGCCAAGCGGTTGGGCATATTTCTTCTTGTGGTAGTGGTGGCCGTAACCCTCAACTTTCTGATTCCCAGGCTGATGCCCGGCGACCCCATACAAGAGAAGCTGGCCCAGATGGCGGTAACGGGGGGTGTGGGTGGCGCAGACTTCCGCACGGTGATTGAGGAGTACCAGAGGAAGTTCGGCCTGGACCAGCCCCTGTGGAAACAGTACGTGAGGTACTGGGGCGACCTTCTACAGGGCGACCTGGGCTACTCCATAAGCCTGTACCCCGCCCGGGTCAGTGACCTCATCGCCTCATCCCTGCCCTGGACCGTTGGGCTGCTTACCATGACCACCCTCCTGTCCTTCAGCCTGGGCACGGTGCTGGGCGCCCTCCTGGCCTGGCCCAAGGCGCCGCGGTTGGCAGCCAACGTCTTCATCCCCGTCTCCATGATCTTCTCCTCGGTGCCCTACTACCTGCTGGCGGTGGTGTTGCTTTTCCTATTCTCGCTCACCTTCGAGGTGCTCCCCTCCGGCGGTGCCCACGCCATTGGCATGACCCTGGGGCTGAACCTGGAGTCCATCGGGAGCGTGCTGCGCCACGCCATTCTGCCCTCCCTCTCCATAATTCTGGCCAGCCTGGGGTCCTGGGCCCTAGGTATGCGCGGCATGATGGTGACGGTGCTGGGGGAGGACTTCATCACCCTGGCCGAGGCCAAGGGGCTCAGGCCCCTTCGCATATTTTTCCGCTACGGCATGAGGAACGCCATAGTACCCCAGACCACGGCGCTGGCCATAACCATCGGCCACATAGTGTCGGGGGCCATCCTGGTAGAGGTCATCTTCAGGTACCCCGGAGTAGGCTTCCTGCTATACGGCGCCGTGCGGGGCAAGGACTACTTCCTGCTTCAGAGCATCCTCCTCCTGCTCATTGTATCCATCGCCCTGTCGCTGTTGATCATTGACGTAATCTATCCCCTGATAGACCCAAGGATCCGGTACCAGCGAGGCTAAAGTGTCGGTAGTAGAGGGAAGGGCAGCGGCCGCTACGGAGAGGGTAAGGCTCAGCCTGACCGCCCTGCGGCTGAACGCCAGACTGTTGGCAGGACTGGGCATTATCCTGGCCGTCCTGCTGTTCTCTTACATCGGGCCCCTCTTTGTGGACCCCGAGCTGGCCGAGGTGGGCGAGTCTATGCCTAGCCGGCCCCCCTCCAGAGAGCACCCCCTGGGGACCGAGGCCCAGGGAAGGGATATGCTGGCGGCGCTGATGCAGGGAACGCCCCAGACACTGAAAATTGGGCTCATCGCTGGAGGGGTAGGGTTGGCGGTAGGGGTCCTGCTGGGGCTGGTATCGGGCTATTTTAGCGGCTACCAGGACGCCGTCATCCGCACCGGGGCGGACATCCTCCTGACCATACCGGGTCTGGCTATTCTAATTCTTATCGCCTCTATGGTGCGGGTCATCAACGTGGAGATAATGGCCCTGGTGGTGGCCTCACTGTCCTGGATGTGGCCTACACGCACCATACGGTCGCAGGTCCTGGTCCTGAGGGAGCGGCAGTACGTCCAGGTAGCCAAGCTGTCGGGCATGGGTGACCTGGAGGTCCTGGTGAAGGAGGTCCTTCCCAATCTCCTGCCCTACATCGCCGCCAGCTTTGTGGGGGCGGTATCCGGCGCCATTCTGGCCACCATAGGGCTGGAGTTCCTGGGCCTAGGGCCCACCCACATCCCCACGCTGGGTATGCTCATCTACTGGGCCCAGCTCTACGACGCCGTCTTCCGGGGCATGTGGTGGTGGTGGGCGCCCCCCATAGTGGTCTTGATGGTGCTCTTTGTGGGGCTGTTCCTAACCGCCGCAGGCCTGGACGAGGTTGCCAATCCCAGGGCCAGGAAGGCTGTTTGAATCGCCCTGGCCGGCGCTGCCTTACGGTGGAGCTGGCCAGGCCATGAGGTGAATACACTGTGACCATCCGGTTCGGATTCAGCGCACCCCTTTTCGCCGGCGCTGGGGATGCTCACGGCGCCAACCCCCTCCTGGAGAGGGTGGACCTGGACCACTTGGGGCGGGCGGTTCTGGAGGCCGAGTCCCTGGGCTACGATTCCCTGTGGGTGGTGGACCACCTGATGCTGGGCCGGGACTGCACGGTGCTGGAGGGCTGGACCACCCTTTCAGCCCTGGCGGGGATCACCAGCAGGATGCGCCTGGGGAACATTCACCTGTCAAACCCCTTTCGACCACCGGCCCTGGTAGCCAAAATGGCCGCAAGCCTGGACTACATGTCAGGAGGCCGCCTGGACTTCTTCTTCGAGCCCGGGCGTCCGGCCAATCCCGAAGCCGATGCCTACGGCTTTGCTATTCCCGACGATACCACGGGCATAGAACGATTGGAGGAGGCCATCCACATCATCAAGGCCATGTGGACAGAAGACATCCCTAGCTTCCAGGGGAAACACTACCAAATAAGGAGCGCCGTCTGCTCCCCCAAGCCGGTGCAGCGGCCCACCATCCCCCTTTGGATTGGCACCATAGGGAGCGAGAGCACGGAGCTGCTCCAGAGAATCAACGGTATGAGGGTAGAAGTCATCGCCCGCCACGCCGACTGGTGGAACAACACCCCGGCCTCGGTGGAGCACTGCCGCAACATGCTACAAGCGCTCCGGCAGGCCTGTCGGCGCACCGGCCGGGACTACAACAGCATCGGCAAGTCCCTGGAGATCCAGGTCCTGGTGGCGGAGACCCCGGGCCAGGTCCGCAGACTCATGGAGGCCATAGAGGCGCACAACCCCCGCCGGGCCTTCTTCAGTAACTGGGGGGTGCTGGCCCAGCGTAACATCATAGGGGACGTGAAAGAGGCTGTCCGCCGGGTGCGGGAGTACGTTGACGTGGGTATCCAGTGTTTCATGCTCTGGTTCATGGACTACCCCTCGCTGGAGGGACTTCGCATCTTCGCAAACCGGGTCATGCCCTATTTCAGGTAGGACGATATGGTGAAATTTGGCGTGGGCCTGCCCGTTTTCAGCGGCGCCAGTGCCCTTACAAGAAGCATCGAGTTCGATGCCATCGAAAAGTACGCCCTTAGGGCCGAGGAGCTGGGCTACGACTCCTTATGGGCGGCCGACCACCTGGTCCTGGGGGGCCAGGATGGGGAGCTGGAGGTCTGGACGGCCCTCAGCGCCCTGGCCATGAAGACCAGGCGTATCCGCCTGGGGACCCTGGTCCTGTGCAACAGCCACCGCAGCCCAGCCCTGCTGGCCAAGATGGCCGCAACCCTGGACTACATCTCGGGGGGAGGCTGGACCTGGGGATGGGCGCCGGGTGGCACAGGGCAGAGCAGGAGGCCTACGGCCTGGGCTGGGTGGAGAGCGCCCGGACCAGGATCGAGATGATGGAAGAGGCCATCGAGCTCATGAAGGCCATGTTCACCCAGGGCCAGGTTAGCTTCCAGGGCCAGTACTACCAGGTGAAGGACGCCGTGTGCCAGCCCAGACCGGTGCAGAAGCCTTGGCCCCGTCTGTGGGTCGGTGGGGCGGGGGAGAAGGTGCTGCTACGGGCCGTGGCCAAGCACGCCGACGGCTGGAACATCCCTACCATATCGGCCGAGGAGTACGGCCACAAACTGCAGGTCCTCCAAGGGCACTGCCAGGCGGTGGGCCGGGACTATGGCGAGATCGTGAAGTCCCTGGAGTGCGTGGCTATGGTAGTGGAAGGCCGGGAGGACATGGAGCGGGTGGTGGACTGGGCCTACGCCCGTCGGGGCGAGTCCCGGAACGTGCCCCCCGCCGCGGAGCGGACCAAGCTAGCCCAAGAGCTCCAGGAGAAGTACCTCCTGGGGGACCTGGAGCAGTGCAGGCAGAAGGTGGCCAGGTACGTGGAGGTAGGGGTGGAATATTTCATGGTATATTTCCTGGACTACCCCTCCACCCGGTCCCTGGAGCTGTTCGCCAGGGAGATCGCGCCCAGGTTCAAGGGGTAGGGCCCTGGGGCCGGGGGCGTGTGGCACTCCTGGCGTAGCTGTCAGGGGCTTTCTAGCTTACCCCGGCCGGAGGGCAGGGTAGGCCTTTGAAG
>DAOUBE010000121.1:0-1923 GCA_034432835.1 Dehalococcoidia bacterium
CAGCCCAGTATCTTACTAAGCACCACCCAGAACTGGTCCCTAAAATAGCCCGACTGTCTCATATGTACTGAACCAGTACACTGTCTTGACACGGCCTAGCTACGCCCATAGAATCCTGCTAGTGATTTAGCGGCTTGGCCCTCCATGCCGCTCCACTGTTAGCCCTGGCGCAGGCGAGTCCTGCACCAGTTTGAGAAAGTGCAATCATGCTGATGACTGGTAGTAGTCTGCCCAAGCTGATAGTTCCCCCCATTCTGGTGCAACCTGTGCCTGTGTGCCAAACCCATCCCCCTGTAACAACTACGAACTCCTCCACCCCGGCTCTCCCGGCCCCCTGGCTACCCATTCAGCCCTGGACCCCTTGAAAGGAGCAGACCGTGACTTCAGCACTGGAAAACCTTAAAAAGCGCGGGCAGATCTACGAGCGATTCGGTGTCAAGCCCATAATCAACGGTGGGGGCACCTGGACCACCTTGGGCGGCTCTATCATGGAGCCCGAAGTGCTCCAGGCCATGGCCGATGCCGGCAGGGTCATGGTGAGGCTGGGAGAGCTCAACCAGCGCGCCGGCGAGATGATCGCCAAGTACACCGGCGCCGAGGCCGGCCTGGTAACCTCGGGCGCCGCCGCCGGAATGATGCTCCAGGCCGCCGCCGTCATCACAGGCAAGGACCCCGCCAAGGTCCGCCGGCTGCCAGACACCGAGGGCCTGCGCAACGAGATCATCCTCAAGTGGAACCACAGCGTCGGCTACGTCCAGAACTGGCGCCAGGCCGGTGCCCGGATAGTCTGGGTGGGCGACTCCCACGGCACCCACGCCTGGGAGATCGAGGCCGCCATCAACGACAAGACAGCCGCCCTGGCCTTCGTTGCCTCCCGCTGGATGCGGGACTCCTTCGCCAGCCTGGATGAGATGGCCGACATCGCCCACCGCCACGGCCTGCCCCTCATCGTGGATGCCGCCGCCATGCTCCCGCCGGTGGAGAACCTGCGCCGCTTCATCCAGCACGGCGCCGACATGGTGGTCTTCAGCGGCGGCAAGGCCATCCGGGGGCCCCAGTCCACGGGCATCCTGGCCGGCCGCAAGGACCTCATCGAGGCCGCCGCCATGAACAACAACCCCAACAGCTCCATCGGCCGCGGCTGCAAGGTCTGCAAAGAGGAGATCATCGCCCTCATGGTCGCCCTGGAGCGCTACGTCCACCGGGACCACGCCGCCGACCAGCGCCGCTGGACCCAGTACTGCCAGACCATCGTGGACGCCATCGCCGAGATCCCAGGCGTCACCGCCAGGGTGGAGCAGGACGACTGGATACGCCCGGTGCCCGAGGTGGCCATCTACCTGGCCCCCGACTGGCGCGGCCCCAACCCAGACCAGGTTATAAAGGCCCTGGAGGCCGGCGACCCGCCCATAATCATCGGCGGCGCCAGGGGACGGGGAGAGGACCTGTTCGTCAATCCCCACGGCTTCATGGAGGGTGAGGCGGAGGTTGTGGCCCAGCGGCTTCGTGCCGCCATGCTGGGCGACTGAAGAGTTAACGGGCATGAGCTTCGGCCCCTGGTGCCAGGCCGTCCACGGTGGCCTCTCACGCAGGAACCCCTCAGGTACCTCCTCACACCTCGCCTGTACCTGAGCAGAATCTGGCCCCGGCCTTGCGGCAGGCTGAGGGCCTGAATATGGAGGAGAAATGGTACCGAGTATTAGACCAGGTTTCAGGTGGTTTTTCCTTGCCCTGCTGGTTGTGGGACTGGTGAGCGCGGCGGCCTGTGGCCCCGCTGCTACCCCCACACCCACCAGCCCCGCCCAGACCACCCCCGTCACCCAACCCACGGCGACCCCTACCCCAACCGCCGGCGTGCAGGCCCCTGAGCCCAAGAACCCCGCCGGCACTGTGGTCTTCGCCGTGGAGCGCGTCCCTTCCGGC
>DAOUBE010000122.1:0-6716 GCA_034432835.1 Dehalococcoidia bacterium
CCCTGGACTACAACACCCCAGCCCAGTATCTTACTAAGCACCACCCAGAACTGGTCCCTAAAATAGCCCGACTGTCTCATATGTACTGAACCAGTACAGGACCTTGCCAGCACACAGTCCCTTAAAGTAGAATAGTTAAGCAGCCGCAGACAGCGGGTTCCGCCACTGGCGGATTAAAGCGATCGCCCGCCGAGGCTTGGAAATGCAGTCTTTCTGTGAGATTTGCAGCCCCACGTCTGCGCGCGTGGGGATTTTTATTTTGCGAGGTAGCGATGCCTACTGAGAAGAAGCAGAAGCAGGTTGAGGAGCTGAGAGACCGCTTCGCCCGGTGCACCATAGCGGTGGCCACCAACTACACCGGGCTGGGGGCCGCCAGCATGTCGGAGTTGAGGCAGCGGCTGAAGGAGAAGGGCATCGAGTTCCAGGTGGTGAAGAACACCCTAGCCTACCTGGCCGCCGACGGCGCCGGGAAGCCTCGGGCCAAGGAGGTCATCCAGGGCCCCACGGCGGTGGCCTTCGGCTACGGAGACCCGGTGGACGTAGCCAGGGTGCTGGACGAATACATCAAGACAACCCGCTCCCCCCTGGCTATCCTTGGGGGGGTCATGGACAGCCACGTCCTGACTCCCGAGCAGATTAACAGTCTGCTGACTCTGCCCCCCAAGACGGAGCTTATGGCCAAACTGCTGGGCCAGGTACAGTCGCCCCTGGTGAGGCTGGTAGGTGCCTTGAACTCGCCCCTGGTGGGCCTGGTGCGTAACCTAAATGCGCCCCTGGCTGCCTGGCCAGCCTGCTTCAGCAGCGGGTCAGCCAAATGCAAGGCGCCAAGTAACACCCACGGGAGCTATGGGGATGGCCGGAGCCACCCCTGCGATAGACATAACACTGTCGGTACCATGGAAAAACTGTAAGGAGGCTATGAATGGCTACCAAGGATGAGGTCCTAGAGGCGATAAAGAAGATGAGTGTCCTGGAGCTGGCCGAACTGGTGAAGGACCTGGAGAAGGAGTTCGGCATAACTGCCGCGGCGCCAGTGGTCGCTGCCGCGCCGGTGGCGGCTGCTCCCGCCGCTGCCCCGGGGGGTGCCCCCGCAGCCGCCGCTCCAGCCGCTGAGGAGAAGACCGAGTTTAATGTCATCCTCAAGGATGTGGGCGCCAACAAGATCAACGTGATCAAGGCGGTCCGGGAGGTCACTACCCTGGGCCTGAGGGAGGCCAAGGAGCTGGTGGAGAGCGCCCCCAAGCCAGTGCGGGAGGGCGTGTCCAAGGACGAGGCCCAGAAGATCAAGGCCAAGCTGGAAGAGGCAGGGGCCACCGTCTCCGTTGAATAACGGTCTGCATGAGCAAGCGTAAGGACCGAGAGCGCTTCATGGCGATGAAGCGCGCCAACCCTGACTACGTGGGCTTCCGAGGGCACATCAGCGCAGCGGACAGGCCAGGCCCCAGCGATGTGCTCTCCTTGACCTGCTCAGTGTGTGGGCGGAAGCGCAACGTCCCGGCGGGCGAGAAGGTGGAAGACCCCACCAAGTATGTCTGTCTCTCGTGCAGGGAGAAGTCGCCGGCCCAGAGCCCATAGGCCAGAGCCTGCCGTCCTCTGCATGGGTTGGGCTGGTTGGCAGGACGGGAACAACGCGGGCTGAGGCCGCCCCATCCGTTGACGGGCAGCCTCAGCCCGCTACGTGTCTTGGGACCCCCTTCCCGCACCACGCCAGCTACCGGGGCTTTTCCCCCCGGGAGCACCGCACCAAGGTGGCCGGGACCAGTACCTCCTTCCCTTGGAGGGCTTACCCTACGACGAACTTCCCGCAGGAGGGTCCCCCTGAGACGCCCGAGGGCGGGTGGGTGGGGCGACCCCAATGCTTCTTGCTGCCCAAAAGTGGGTCTAGGGCGAGCCCTGCTGCAGAGCCAGCCCTGCCGAGGATTCAGGGGTGAGGGTAGGAGTGGCAGGGGTGCATGGCAGCGCGCCCCTACCAAGGGGTAGGGGCCTATCCACCTGAGGCCCCTAACGAGTGGAGGGGAGCAGACTGTCCAAGTAGTTGTAGGCGTCCAGCAACTGTCGGTCCACGCCCTGGACTATGTCCTGCTGGGATATGGTGGACACCACGTCGGGCTGGATGCCCACGCCCTCTATCTGACGGCCATTGGGAGTGTACCAGTAGGAGACCGGTATGTAGAGCGCGCCGCCGCCTGGCAGCTCCTTGAAGGTATTGGTGGAACCCTTGCCAAAGGTCTTGGTGCCGAACACCTTGGCTCGCCCGTGGTCCTGGAGGGCCCCCGCCACCACCTCGGAGGCGCTGGCGCTGAACTCGTTCACCACCACGGCCAGGGGTACGTCGGGCATGAGGGGGTTACCCAGGACCGCCACGTCAGAGCGCGTGCCGTCGGTGGCCACCTGGTACATCACCAGGCCCTCACTAACAAACTGGCTGACCACCTTCTGGGCAGCTTCCACAGTGCCTCCCGGGTTGAAGCGCAGGTCAAGGATGAGGGCTAGGGCCTCGGCCTGCTTGAGGCGCTCCAGCGCAGTGACAAAGTCGTCGCCGGTGGTATCGCGGAAGGTAGTGATGGCCACGTAGCCGATGGCCCCTGGGAGCAAGGCCACATCCACAGAGGGCAAGTCCACGGAGCCACGGGTGATAGTGAACTCTAGAGGGTTCTGAAGCCCTTCCCTGGCCACCCTCAAGGTGACCTGCGTCCCATCGGGCCCACGGACCTTAGCCATCACCTCCTCCAAGGACTGGCCCCGGACATCCTCGCCGTCCACGGCCACGATGATGTCGCCCTCCTGGAGGCCGGCAGCCTCGGCGGGGCTTCCCGGTATCAGGCCAACGATAACCGCCTGACCATCCTCGGTCTCATTGACGTAAGCCCCTATACCCTCATAGGTACCCGTCAAGTTCTCGGTGGCGCGGTGGTAGGCATCCTGGCTGAGGTAAGAGGCGTCGGGGCCCTCCAGGCCGCGCAGCAACCCGCGGGTAGCGCTCTCGGCCAGCATGGTGTCGTCCAGGTCAGGCTTGCTCTCCTTCAGGAGGTGCCAGGCCCTCCAGATATCCTCCAGGCCCTCGGGAACGCTCCTGGGGGGCCTGGCCTTCAACTGGTCCAGCTTTGTAAGGAAGGGGTACGGGGGCACGTCGGCAGCCTGGAGCATGGCCTCGATGGCCTGGCCAGAGGCCTTCTCTGCATCCAACTGGTCGGCTTCAACGTAAGAAGATTGGATAATACTCCAGCTCTCCCAGACCAGGGAGAGGGGATCATCTTCCCGGGATGCGCCGGCACGGCAGGCGGACAACAGAAGCAGCAGAAGGCCCAGGGCAATGAAGAGGGAGAGGCTGTATCGACTGACACGGGTCCGCACTGGAAGTGCCTCACTGTCCTTGAAGAGGTCCAGGAATACTTACTCTCGCTATTTTATCATGCTGGAGTTGCAAGTTAATACGGCGCCCATTTACAATTATCTCCCTGGAAAACGCGACAGTGAGTGGAGGCCTTGGGATGGCTAAGTACCTAGCCATTGTCCTCCTGATTGCCCTGGCAGTCCTGGTGGCCTGTGCCCCTACCTCCGGTGGCCGAAGAGGCAGGGGGGAGACCCCCGTAGCCACACCCACACCGACCCCCACCTTGAGACAGCAGGGCGCTTCCCCAACGGCCACGCCCACTCCCACCACTAGCCAGGCTGGAACCCCTGCTTCAGGGGAGAAGCGCCGAGGAGGCAGGCTGGTCCGCCTATGGAGCGACCCCCCCACCCTCGATCCCCACCTGACCACCGACGTCTCCTCCGCCTTCGTCATCATCGAGGTATACGGCGGGCTGGTCACCATCGACCCGGAGCTAAAGATAGTGCCCGACCTGGCCCAGAGCTGGGAGGTATCCAACGGAGGCAGGACCTACACCTTCCACCTGCGCCAGGATGCCAAGTTCCATAACGGCAAGCCGGTGACTGCTCAGGACTTCAAGTGGTCCATGGAGCGGGCGGCCGATCCCAGGACTCTGTCCCCGGTGGTGGACCAGTACCTGGGAGACATAGTAGGGGTCAAAGACAAGCTGGCGGGCAGGGCCACGGAGGTGCAGGGGGTGCGGGTTATAGACGAACACACGCTGGAGCTGACCATTGACGCCCCCAAGACCTACTTCCTGGCCAAGCTGACCTACCCCACGGCCTTTGTGCTGGACCGCGAGAACGTGGAGGGCGACCGGGCCTGGACCCGCCGCCCCAACGGCACAGGACCCTTCAAGCTGGCCGAGTACATTTTGGGCGAGCGCATTCTCCTAGAGCGAAACGATAACTATCACCTGGGGCCCGCCTACTTGGATAGCGTGGAGCTGCTGCTGGGCGGCGGCACCGCCATGCTCATGTACGAGAATGGCGAGATCGACATGACCGGGGTGGGCCTGGCAGACATAGACCGGGTGCTGGACCCCAACAACCCGCTGAACAAAGAGCTCCACATTGCTCCCACGGACTTCAGCCTTACCTACATAGGCATGAACGTCACCATGCCACCCTTCGACGACATCAAAGTCAGGCAAGCGTTGAACTACGCCCTCAACCGAGAGGAGATCGCCTCTATAGTTCTGGGGGACCTAGCCCTCCCCGCCAAGGGGATACTGCCCCCGGGCTTCCCAGCCTACAACCCTGACCGGCAGGGGTTCACCTATGACCCGGAGAGAGCGCGCCAACTACTGCAGGAGTCCAAGTACAATGACCCTGCCACCTTCCCACGCATTACTTTGACCGTCGCTGGCGGCTTTGGGGCCTCGGTGGGGCTGGACCTGGAGGTGATCCTGGAAAGCTGGCGGCAAAATCTGGGCATTAACGTAGAGGTGCAGCAGGTGGAGTTTGCCACCTTCCTCCAGGACCTTCAGAGGAAGCGGTTCCAGATGTTCGAGACCGGCTGGATCGCCGACTACCCGGACCCCGAGAACTTCCTAGACGTCTTTTTCCACACGGGGAGCGTGATCAACCATTCGGCCTACAGCAATCCCGAGGTGGACAGGCTGCTGGAGGAGGCCCGGGTGGAGCAGGACCAGCAGAGGCGCTTCCAGCTTTATCGGCAGGTGGAGGACATAGTGCTGGAGGAGCTGCCTGTCATACCTCTATGGCACTCCGGCGAACGCCACGTCCTCATCAAGCCCTACATTCACGACTACTTCCTAGTACCCTTGGTGATACCTAAACTACGGTACGTGTACTCCACCAAGTAGCGTGGGCCATGTGGGCGTACATAGTCCGCCGCCTCGTCTGGACGCCCATCCTACTGCTGGTGGTCTCCTTCATCACCTTCTTGCTGGGCCACTACGGCCCGGGGGACCCCGTCCAGATACTCATGGGGCAGTACAGGGACCCCGAGGTGGTGGAGCGGATTCGGCACTTGCGCGGCCTGGACCGGCCCTTTTTGGCGCAGTACGGTACCTACGTCATTAACGCCCTGAAGGGTGACTTCGGGGAGAGCTTCAAGTACCGCGGGCGCACGGTGACGGAGCTGCTGGCCAAGCGAGTGTGGATATCGGCCCAGCTAGGGATAGCCGCTACCGTAATCACCTTGGCCCTGGGTATCCCCTTGGGCTTTCTGGCTGCGCTGAAACAGGGCACCTGGGTGGACACGGCCATAATCTCCTTCACCTTACTTTTCATGTCCCTCCCTGTGTTCCTCACGGCGCCCGCCCTCCTTCTTTTCTTCGTGGTGTGGACAGGACTGCTGCCCAGCTCCGGATGGAACGGCCTGTTCAGCCCAACCATAGTGATGCCGGCCCTGGTGCTGGGAGTGCCTGGCGTGGCCATCATCGCCCGTCTAACCCGCAGCAGCACCCTGGAGGTCCTTTCCCAGGACTATGTCCGCACCGCCCGCTCCAAGGGGCTGACAGAGCTGGTGGTGAGGCGACGCCATGTCCTGCGCAACGCCCTGATCCCCCTATTCACGGTGGTGGGGCTTTCCCTGGCCAGTCTGGTAGAAGGAGCCTTCATTACCGAAGCCATCTTCGGCATACCTGGTGTGGGCCGCCTGGCCGTGGAGGCTGTGTTCTCCCGCGACTACCCGGTCATTATGGCCATGACCCTGATAGTCGCCACGGCCTTTGTGGTCGCCAATCTCATCGTGGACTTGGGCTACAGGTTCATTGACCCTCGCATAAGGCTGTTCTAGAGGGCGGAAGTGACACTCTTTGGCCGAGAAGTAGTAGCGGTCCCCAGGAGGGGGCGAGGCCACACCCTTTGGGGCCAGGTGTGGTGGCGTTTCCGCCGCAAGAAGGTGGGGATGGCCTCCCTGGCGGTCATAGTCATCCTTTACATGGCGGGTATCCTGGCGCCGTGGATCACCCCCTACGACTACAACGAGCAGCAGCTCACCCGCGAGACCATACGCCAGGGCCCGACCCTGGCCCACCCCTTCGGCACAGACCACGTTGGCCGCGACGTGCTGACCCGCATCATCTTCAGTTTGCGCACCACCGTCATCGTGACAGTGGTGAGCATCATCACCGGCAGCCTATTCCTGGGGATCTTCCTAGGGCTGCTGGCTGGATACTACGGCCGGTGGGTGGACAGCCTCATCATGAGGGTGGGAGAGGTGTTTCTGGCTTTCCCCGGCCTGCTGCTGGTCATCCTGATAGCGGCGACGGTGAAGCCGAGGGTGCTCCAGTGGGTGCGCGCCTTCGAGGACGCCACGGGGATCAAGGGGATAGTGCAGCTAGGGGTGGTGGACTACCTGGTGGTCTTTGGCG
>DAOUBE010000123.1:0-15573 GCA_034432835.1 Dehalococcoidia bacterium
GCAGGCTCCAGCCTGTGGCTGTCGCTGCGGGAGACTGTCCTGGAGCATTGGGGCTGCTCCGAGACGGTCATGGGGCTGTGAAGGGCAGCGACAGTCGTCTAATAGGGCAAGGCATGTAGCTGGTATCGGTAGCCGAGGTGTGGAGCTGGTTATGAGAGGGCTGTCTGGGTACAGTCGTAGTTTTGGGTCGGCCTTCCGCGGCGGGGCCGCCATGAGGCGGTGGTCCCAGCGAAGGGAATGGCGGGTGCTGTCCGCCCTGGCACGGCACCATGGGCTCCCTCTGCTGCCTTGCCTCCTCCTGATGGTGGTCCTGTTCCGCCACCTGCTGTTCAGCGCCAACCCCCCGGCGGGGGTGGACACCCTGGGGTGGATAGCCAGCGCCCAATACCTGGCCTCCAAGGGCAGGTTCTTCCACCCCTCGTGGCTGGACTACAGCCTGGGCGTATCGGGAGGGTTCTCCCGCCTTCCCATCTACATCGCCGCCGTCAACGGGGTGATCGGTAGCCCGGTCTTCGTCATCAAGGCCTTCATGGTATTCGCTTGGGTAATGGCGGCGGTGCTGGCCTACATGCTGGCCTACTCCTTCTGGAAGAACCGCTACGCCGCCGGCGGGGCTGCCCTGCTGTACACCCTGAACCCGCTGTTCACCGGCCTGCTGGGCTCCGGCCAGTTGAACCTGGCCCTGGGTATGGCCATGGGCCCGGGGCTGTTCCTGCTAGTGCACAAGGCCCTGACCTCGGCGCCGCGGCCGGCCCTCCTGTACGCCGTGCTGCTAGGCCTGCTGGCCACGGCCTACGTCATCGTCCGGCTGGACTTCTTGCTGTACTTCTTACCGTGGCTGGTCCTCTTCGCTCTGGCCCTGCTGTACCCCCGGTTGAGGGCGGGGAAGCTAAGGCAGCAGCTCCCGCACTTGGCCCTGCTGGCGGGGGTTGCCCTGGCCAGCCTTTTCACCCTGGGGGCCTTCGCCGTGGTGCCGGAACTATTCGGGGTCCGGCCCCCCTACGAATCGGCCCGGGCCCTGATAGTGGAGCGCCTAGAGTGGTACTCGTCGCCTCTGCTGCGGGCCCTGGGAGGCATCCCCGCTGACGCCTTCATCCCCTACGTGCCCCGGATCCCCAGGCCAGCGCCCGGGACCTTCGAACCCACCTACTGGTCCCCCACGCTGATACTCCTGGGCATGTCCACCGTATTCTTCACCACCGTCTTGTTCCTACCTCGCAGCCGTGGGACTACCATCCTGCTGGTGGGGGCCATCATAGGCTCGGCCATCCTTGCCTCAGGCTCCAGGGGAGTCCTGGGCGGCCTGTACACCTGGGCCTTTCTGAACATCCCCCTGGCCAACATCATGCACATTCCTTCCCGGTGGCTGATGGTGACCCAGCTAGCCCTGGCCATGGCCGTAGCCGGCTCGGTGGCCGTCCTCGCGCTGTCCTCCAGGAGACTGGCCCTGGCCATGGGGGTTCTGTTCCTGGCCATGGGCATCGCGGGCAACTACCCCATGCTAGCCAGAGGACTTCAGACCTGGCAGTTCCCGGGGGACGAGGTGGCCGCCTATCGATTCCTGGCAGAGATTCCGGGCGACTACCGTGTGATGACCATACCCTTTGGCCAAGAGAGCATGTTCACCGATGACCACGGCGTCATGCGGGACCTGGGGTTTGAAAGCCAGCTCTTCCACGACCACACCGTCCTGCGCACCGGCGAGGGGATGGTTTACTCTCGGGATGTGGCCAACTACCTGGTGGAGATCATGGGCGACCCCCAGTTCAAGCACTTCGGGGAGCTGCTCTCGGTGTTCAATGTCCGCTACGTGGTGGATACGGGCAGGGAGGGGAAGTACCTGGCCGCGACCATGGGCCGACAGCCCAACTATCAGCGGAGCTTCATCCAAGGCCAGGAGGACCTGACCCTGGTCTGGCAGTATGGCAACGCCGCCATCTATGAGAACACCCGTTGGCGGCCCAGGGTCTTCGCCGCCCAGAAGGTGGCCCTGGTGGTAGGAGGGCTGGACGTGCTACGCCACTTCATCGAGTCGCCGGCCTTTAACCTGGAGGAGTACGCCGTGGTGCTGGCCAGCGACGTGGTGCGGGAGCTGGGGGAAGAGGGCCTGTCCACTACCCTAGAGGCCGCTGACGCCGTTATCTTTAGTGACGCCGACCTCATGGACCTGGCCATGCTCCTTGTGCCTAGGGTGGCCGAGTTCAACCCTTCCAGCCTGGCCCAGCCCAGCGTGGAACCCCACCGCCACTGGGTGGAGCTGGACCCCGCAACCCCCCGGGCCTTTGTCATGAACTCTAGGTCCCTGGTTACCACCGCGGCGGTGGATGCGGCAGCTTCCTTCAAGGTGAGCCAGGAGGGCTTCTACGAGGTGTGGGCACGGGTGGCCACCATTAAGGACAGCGCCAACCTGGCTGTGGAGATCGATGGGCAGATGGTGGGACAGGTCCGGCCTGCCGACTCGCCCGGACCAGCATACACTTGGAGGCGCTTTGGTGAGGCATCCCTGGAAGCTGGCTCCCACAGGCTGCGCCTGGTCAACTTCCCCACCCAGACAGGCAGCCGCAACTTTGTGGACCAAGTGTTGCTGGTCAAGCTTGGGGATGTAAGCGCGCAGATGCAGGCCGTGGAGGACATGCTGCTGGAGAAGGGCACGGACATCTTCGCCTTCTACTCAGGTGACAGCTTCGTGCCCGTCTTTCCGGCCACCGCAGTCAACACCCCCGGCTCCATAGAGTTGCGGGACGTCTGTGGCGGTTCCAGAACGGCCAACTGCTGGCGCCAGGGGCCCAATCTGCCGCCCACGACGGTCCAGGCCATAGACGGCGTGACCACGGGAGGCCTGGCCCCCCCCGGCCAGATAATCAGGCTTAGCCTGCCCCCAGAGCGGCAGTTCCGCACCGTCGCCCGGTACGATTTCAGCCAGCCCAGGGACTTCTCCCAGGCCCTTGCCTTTGCCGCAGAATATTCCTTGGCCGGCTCTCTCCGAGACCTGTGGCTGGTCTTCTACTTCGGGAAGGCGGTGGACCGGCGGGCTGCCTTCGACCTGCGGCCCAATGCCGCGCCAGGATGGCAGCGGTCGGTCCTGGCTCTGGACAAGCCCACCATCACCCAGGGAGAGATCAACTGGGCGGAGGTGACGGCGGTCACCCTGGAGACAGCCAAGGAGGGCCAGGGCACCATCACCATCAGCCTCCTGGCCCTGGTCAGCCATATACCCATGGTGTCCCAGATCCACGGCCTGCCCGCCACCAGCTACTGGGTTGCCGCCTACTACACGTCCCCCGGCTCGGTGTCTTCCCTGGCCGTGGACGGGCATACCTACGGTACAAGCGGCGAGAGTCCCATGACCATCACCCGGGACGTTCCTCTCTCCGCCTCCCGCTGGACCACGCCCAACCGGGGAGTGGTGACCGTGACTGACCGGGAACTGGAGATGGCCGGGGGGCCTGTCCAGGGGCTCTACGTGGATGCCCGCGGTGCCGCCAGAGCATACCAAACCCTGGCGGAGATGGCCTTTGCCGCACCCCAGGACTGGAGCCAGCAGGACGGCATGCTGCTGTGGTTCCTGGGCAACGGGACCGGAGAGGAGCTGAGTGTCAAGGTGTTCTTCGGGGACGGGTTCGACAACTTTGCCCAGTACGACTTCCGCGATTCCGTAGCCGGATGGCAGCGCCTGGTCTTTAATCTCATCGACGCCGACCGGGTGGGAGGGAAGATCGACTGGCGGAGGGTGACGCGGGTGAGGCTCCAGTCCACGGACAAGACGGTACCCCTGGAGGTGAGCCTGGGTCAGTGGGCCCTGTTCCAGGCCAATACCCCTGAGGCCGCCCAGGGCTGGGGCCTGATGGCGGAGACCGTGCCCATGGACAAGTTCGCCAGGTCCCTCCAGTTGCTGACCTACGGCAACCGCCCCCGTACGCTGCTCCTGTCCACGTCGCCGGCGGTACTGGGCAGCCCTCCGGCCGCCAGGGCCCGGGACGTGACCTTCATCAAGTCCAACCCCACCTCCTACCGGGGTTCCGCCACCCTGGAGGCAGGGGACGTTCTGGTGCTAGGGGAGGCCTTCCACCCCGCCTGGGCAACGCGCATCAGTGGGAAGAGAGCGACAGTCCTCCCCGTGTACCATGCTTTGAACGGGTACTTGATAGATTCGACGGGAGAGGTGGAATTCAAGGCCAATTTCAGTGGGCAGAGGGCTGTGGTGGCGGGGTTCTGGGTCTCCATAGTCTCGGTGCTCCTGGGGCTGGCCGCTGGCCTCACCCAGCGGTCCCCCCAAAGGGCCGCCCAGCTCCGGGCCACGGCCCGCCGAATGGCGGCCTGGGCAGCCGCCCGGGGATACGGCATCCCCAACGCATCCAGGTTCCTGAAGGATATCAGGCGGGCCTTCCGGGCCCAGATAAGTGTGTGGGTGAGAGGACGTTCCTAAGGAGAGTATGAAGCCGTTTATGCGCCCCTTAGCAGCGGTATTGGTCGCGTCAAAGAAGATACGAGAGCAGGACTCGGTGACATTCAACGTGGGCATGCTCACCTTGGCCACGGCCATCGGGGTGGTCTTCGGGTACCTGTACCAGTTGGCCGTGGTGCGCCAGTTGGGCGTTGAGGACTACGGGATGGTGGGGGCCCTGCTGGCCATCTACTCCATCGCCATACAGCCGGCCAGCTACTATGAGTTTAGCGTGAGCGGCATGGTAGCCCGAGCCCAGTCAGCGGCCCTGGACCCCTACCCCCGGCTCATGGCCCTGATAGTGGAGTCGGCAGTGGTACTGACCCTGGCCCTGGCCCCTTTCCTGCTGGCCCTGAAACCTCTGGTCTCCCTGCTGAAGGTGAGCGAGGCCGGCCTGGCGCTGGTCCTGCTGTCCGCCGTGGCCTACGTGCTCCTCTCCCTCCTCCGTGGCTGCCTCCAGGGCTACCACCGCTTCGCTCCCTACGCGGTAAACCGGTCCTTGGAGAAAGTGATATCCTTCTTTGCGGTGCTCATCTTGTTGGGCGTTGGCCTCAGTAGCAACGGCGCCATCATGGCCATACTGGCCGCCAACCTGCTAATGCTCCTCCTGGCCCTGCCTGAGCTATACAGGCTGCGAGGCGCCTCCCGCGGGATGGCGCCGGCGAGTGTATCCCTCGGTCAGGCCCTCCGACTGAGGACGGTGCGGGAGGTCCTGGCGGGATCGGTGCCTCTGGTGCTGGTCCTGGTGGCCGTGGGGCTGCTCACCAACGTTGACGTCATCGTGGCCAACCGCTACCTTCCGGAGGAGACGGCGGGCCTGTACGCCAGCATGGTGCTGATAAGCAAACTGGTCTTCTTCGTGGCCCTCTCCTACGTCAGGGTGCTGTACCCCAAGCTCATCGCGCTGCACCAGGGCCGTCAGGAAGAGACGTCGCAGCCGGCCCACCGGCTGGTGCTCCAGGCCGTAGCGGTGGTCTGCCTGAGCACCATGGTGGGCCTGGCCGTCACCGCCCCTGCCGGCCACATGCTCCTGGCCATCGTCTTCGGCCCGGAGTACCGCGGGGCCAGCCCGTGGCTTCCCTTCCACGTGCTGTACGTGGGGATGGTCTCCGTAAGCACACTGCTGCTGTGGGTCAAGCTGGTGGTGAAGCAGCTCGACCTTATCATGGTGGCCGTATTCTTGAGCCTGGCGGGCAGCGGGGTGCTATGGTTTACCCATCCCAGGGTGGAGATGGTCTTGGCCACCCTTCTGGTCATCGGCAGCATCCTGACGTCGGTGAGCGTCTTCTCCATCCTGTACGGGCACAACTGGAGGCGGACCTGGTACCGCCCTGTCCCTCCCGCTGGTAGCCACGTGGGAGGGGCCAGGTAGGCCCCCAGCCGCCCAGGCCAGATCTCATTGGACTAACCATGGTACCAGTGGAACACGGGTCTCAACCTCAGTACGGGCAAAAGGTGTATGACCGTCCAGATAGCACCGGAGCCAGCGGGCCTCCCTTCCGCCAACCCAGTCCCTGGCGCCCGCAGCGGGAGAGTGGACTATGAGCCTTAGGGAGTTCTACGAGCAGGAGGGGGAGCACACCACCCGCTACGGGGCGGTGGAGCAGGGTTATTGGCTGGAGCGGTACCACGCCAAGCGGTTCCGCTACATCTGCCAGATCCTCCAGCAAGCCGTCCCGCAGGGCGCCTCCTTCGCCGACATCGGCTGCGGAGAGGGGGAGTACCTAGCCCATGTGGGCGCCCGGGCCAGTGCCCTGTACGGATGTGACCTGGCCCGGTCGTACCTGCGGCGGGTCCGGGGAAAGAACATCGGGGCGCAGTTGATAGCCGCCGATGCCACCCACCTGCCCTTCAAGGACCAGAGTTTCGACGTGGTGCTGTGCTCCGAGGTGATCGAGCATGTGCCTGACCTGGAGGCGGCACTGCGGGAGCTGCTGCGAGTCTCCCGGTGCCGCCTGATCATAACCACGCCCAACCGGGGCCTGCGTTGGAAGGCGGGAGAGGCCCTGGGCGTGGATGTGAAGAAGGCTAGCGAAAAGGTGGGCCACATTCACATACTCAACGCCAGGGAGTGGCGGAGGAGACTGGCCCAGGTGCAGGGCTGGAAGGTGGAGACCCTTAGCACCAGGCACATACTCCGACCCCCGGAGTCGCTGGAGACCGGCCGGTTCCTGGCACGGCTGCTGGCACCCCTGGTCTCCTTGGCCGAGGGTATTCTAGACCTGCTTCTGCCCAAGGAAGGGGACACCGTCTTCCTGGTCTGCCGCAGGGCGGACCAGCGGGACGGGGCAAGCTGAACGAGGTGGAACCGATGCTGGTGGGTGTCTATGCATTCTCCGGGATCTTCCCCGATAGGTACGGCGGCCCGCAGGAGTCCGCCTACCACCTGGTGCGCCAGATGGCCCTGGCATGCGAAGACCTGAGGTTCCTGGTGTGCTACCGGCAGTACTCGCCCTCCAGCGCCCAGCCCATACCCCTGCCCGCCGACAAGGTGTCCCTGGGTGCCTTTCGGGTGCCCCCTGGCACGGAGTACCGCCTGCCCCTTTCGGCCCTGAGGGCCACGCGGCAGCTCAAGCAGTGCGACCTGGTGTTCCTTAACTCGCCCCCGGTATGGATAGAGCCCCTGTTACTGCGGCGGCCAGGGCGCCCCGTGGTCTTCGACTTCCACGGGGGGCTCTTCGCCGAGGACCTCTACCAGGGGAAGCCTGTGTTCCGGCTGGGTGCCAGAGTCTCCCGCCTCCTCTTCCGCTGGACCTCCCGCTACCTGGACGCCGCCATCGCCCACAGCCGTTACATGGCCGACATAGCCAAGAGGCTGGGTATCCCGGAGAAAAAGATCGCCATTCTGCCCTTGGGGCTGGACATGTCCCAGTTCCAGAGGGCGGAGGTATCGGAGCTGGCGGGGAGACCTTCGGTGCTCTTCGTGGGGCGACTGGAGCTCATCAAGGGCTGCCACGTGCTGGTGGAGGCCGCCTCCAGGCTGCGGGGCCGCTTCCCGGACCTGCACCTCCACGTGGTGGGGGAGGGCCCCCAGAAGGCCGCCCTGGACCGGCAGATCATGGTCCTGGGCATGGAGAAGGCGGTCAGCTTTTACTCTAGGCTCCCTCGGGAGCGGCTGGTGAGCATGTACAAGGCCGCCGACATCTGCGTCTCCCCCTCCACCTACAACGAGGGCTTCGGCATGAGCGTGATAGAGGGCATGGCTGGCAGCGGCGTGGTGATAGCCAGCGCCACCGGCGGCATGAAGGAGCGCATAGAGCACGGCGTGGACGGCCTGCTGGCCAGGCCCAATGATGTAGAGGACCTGACCCGATGCCTGGAGCGGCTGATGTCGGAGCCACGGCTGTGCGATAAGCTGCGCACGGAGGCCAGGAAGAAGGCCCAGCAGCACGACTGGTCGGTGATCGCGCCCATGTACGCCGACCTGTTCCGCCGCCTGGCCCGAGAGGTGGCCTCGGCCACGACATTACGACAAGCGAATAGGGCATAGGATGGACTCACGGGGGGAGGGCCCGGAGATGTCCAGCGTAGCGAACGGCACAGGAAAAGAGCGCCCGGAGGCCGCAAGCCACCGGGTACACCGCGTCCGCAGCGTCACGGTGGAGCGGCAGAGCCGCCTGTGGTCCCTGGCACCTGCTCTCCTGGCCTTGGCCGTGACCCTGGCGGTCATGCTCCCCTTCTGGATAATCCCAGGCCAGCTCTTCCTGCTGGACATGATCTTCCCACCCTACTCAGACCTGCTACGGTCGGCCACGGGGCTGGACGAGTTCCGGCCCGCCTACGTTAGCGGCATAACGCCCGTCAACGCCCTGGTCGCCCTGATGAGTTATCTTACCAACCCCTCGGTAGCCCAGAAGCTGGTGCTCTCCCTGGCCCTGGCGGTCCTGGGGGCGTGGAGCTTCCTGGGCCGGTACCAGGTTTCGCCCCCGAGCCGGGCCCTGGCGGCGCTCTTTTATGCCATCAATCCCTTTGTCTTCCTCCGCTTCTTTGCGGGCCATTGGAAGATCCTGCTGGCCTATGGGGCCCTCCCCCCGGCCATTAAAGCCTTCCTGGACTTCCTGGCCTCCGGCTCCAGAAGGGATATGGCGAAGCTGGCCTTCTGGATGTGGTGCGTCGGCCTGCTGAGCGTGCACCTGTTGCTGCTGGCCGTGCTGGTGGATGCCGTCCTGCTGTGGGCGCACCTCATGTCGGCCAACCTCCGAAGCACGGTGGTGAAAAGAGTCCCCGGCCTGCTCCTGGCCTCCCTAGTGGTGGCCGTGGCCTCGGCCTACTGGCTGGTGCCCGCGGTCACCGCCACCTCGGTGGCCGAGGTGATGGGTGGCCGCGACCTGGAGGCCTTCTCCAGCCGCCCGTCCAGCCGGTGGGGGATTCCCCTGGACACCCTCCTGCTGTCGGGGTTCTGGACCCAGACCATAGGCGACCCCTTCGCCGTGTACTCGGAGTGGCTGCTGCTGGCGTTGACGGGGTTCCTGCTGTTCGTGGTGGTGCACGGTGGCATAACCCTGTGGAGCAGGCAACGGTACCTGGTCCTGGGGCTGGCAGCCCTGGGCCTCCTGGGCCTGTTCCTGGCCGCCGGCAGCAGCGGGCCCTGGGGCCCTGTCAACCGGGTGCTGTTCCAGCACATCCCGGGCCTCCTAGGGTTCAGGGACACCCATAAGTTCGGGGTGCTGCTGGTGCTGGTGTACACCATCCTGCTGGCCGTGGGGTTCCAATCGCTGTTCAGGCTGGCCAGGCCCGCATGGCCCAGCCGCGCCCTGGTGGCCGTGGCGGTGGCGGGGGTGCTCCTCATCCCGGGAGGCGTGCTCGCCAGCTTCTACCGCCAGCAAGCCGAGGCCAAACCCACGGACTATCCCCAGGGGTGGTACCAGGTGCGGGAATACCTGGACGCCCAAGGCCGGGACTACAAGGTGCTCTTCCTGCCCTGGCACGGGTACATGTCCATGAGCTGGAACGCTCCTCGCTTCCTCAACCCCGCCGACGTATTTTTCAGCCAGCAGGTCATCAAGGGGGAGAACTTTGAGCTGCCAGGGATATACAGCCAGAGCACCGACCCCGTGCAGGACTACATCACCTTCCTTCTGGACCATCGAGACCGGTACCAGAACTTCGGGGAACTGGTGGCCCCCCTGGGCGTAAGGTACGTCATCCTGGCCAAGGAGGTGGACTACGCCCGGTACGCCTTCCTGGACCAGCAAGAGGACCTGTCCAAGGTGCTGGAGAATGACCGCCTGGTGGTGTACGAAAACTTGTACCAGGCCCCCCGGGTTTACGCCGCCGGGGGTGTGGTGCCCATTTCGGGGTGGGAGGAGCTGCTGGAGCGAAGCCAGAGGGAGGACATTACCCAGAGCATCTACCTGCTGCCGGAGAACCAGCCAGCCTCTTTACCCCAGGCCGGAGGCCAGGGCGGGGCTACGCCCCTGCCCTGGAGGCTCTCCTTCAGCCTGACCAGGGTGGCCTACCACGTGGAGGACCCGGGCCGCCACGTCTACGTGGCCCTGGCCGACAGCTTTTCTCCCGACTGGTCTTTGGATGGAGCGTCCCACCTTGCCAACTTCGGGGTCACCAATGTCTTTGTCGTCACCAACCCCAGGCCGGAGCTAGAGGTGACGTACCGGCGGTACCATGCCGCGTACCTGCCCGGCTACGTCGCGAGCGCCATAGGGGTGCTGGTTATGGTGGGCCTGGCAACTCCCCTGGGCCCCGCCTGGCGGCTGCTGAGAAGGCCCAGGGCACTGCTGGAGCAGATGGCCGCTATAGGCGCGCCCTTGGTCAGGGCCCGGCGGCGCTCCTCGGCGGGCTAGGCCCCACCAGGGCTAGCCCTGGACCCTTCTCTTTGGGCACCCAGGATGGGTTGTGTCTGTCCCACCCTCCCACCCTCTTGCATGCCCAGGGAGACACCCCCCGAACCCCTGGCAAAAGGGCCCTCGCCACCAGTGCCCGACCGCGCCACCTACCTGGGAGGGGGAGCTTCGCCGCGGCGGTTGGCCATGGTGCGGGGCAGCAGGTCGTACCGCGTCTCGTGGCCGTGGAAGAAGCGTGATAGCTCGTCCACCATGAGGCTGAAGAACTGGGTGCGGGACCGGGCCCCCGTCCAGGCGATGTGAGGCGTGAGGAAGACGTTCTCCTGGTCCAGGACAGGCGAGTCCACGGGGATGGGCTCGGGGTCGAACACGTCTAGGCAGGCCACCAGGTCACCCTTGCGTAGCCGGGCGATGAGAGCGTTGGAGTCCACTATCTTGCCCCGGGACACATTGACAAACACCGTGCCCGGCTTCATAAGGCCGATCTCCCGCGCCCCGATCATCCCCTGGGTCCTGGGCGTTATGGGGGCCAGGCACACCACCACCTCGGAGAGGGAAAGCACGTTGTCCAGGGAGGTCATGGTGACGTTGTAGATATCGGCAATCTCCCTGGGGATGTAGGGATCGTACACATAGACCTCCACCTCGAAGGGGGCCAGGAACTTGAGCAGGCGCCGCCCGATGTGCCCGCACCCGATGAGCCCCACCTTCCGGCCCGTGAGGTCCAGCCTGGGGAAGCCGTTCCAGGCCCGTTTAGCCTCGTTATCCCAGGCAGAGGGGTCATGGTTGATCATCTTGCGGAATATCTGGCCGGCGTTGCGCAGGCCGACAAGAATCATGGCCAGGGCCCACTCGGCCACGGGATAGGAGGAGCCCTGGGTGGTGTCCACGGGCTTGACACCCCGCTGCCAGGCCGCCTCCACGTCTATGCGCCGGGCGAAGCGGTCGCCCTCCAGCTCGCCAACAAACTTCAGGCGTGGGCAGGCCTCCATGACAGCCCCGGAGACCAGGGGCGCCCCGTGGCATACCACCAGGGCGTCCAGCTCTCGGGCGAACTCGATAAGGCGGGCCTGCACCTCGGGCTTGAAGGGGGGCGGCTCGTCCCAGCTAGAAGGCTCGTTGAACTCGGCGTAGCGGAACTCAGCGAACCGCTGAAGCCTATCCAGGTCTGCGCCGTCTATGTACCGCTGGCGGACATCCTTGTTGCAGGCCAGACCCACCACGGGCTTAGTTTCGCGGCGGCTTGACATCGGTCTTCCCTCCTCGCTCTAGGGGCGGTTACCTGGGTAGCCCTGCGTCCTGGAAGGCCTTAGACAGCACCTTGTAGCAGAGCTCGGCAGCGGCGAAGGGGTCATAGTCGGGCCGCCGCTGGACCATGTAGGAAGCCTCCACCGACTGGAACCCGTCGTACCCGGCCTGGTGCATCACGCGCAGGTAGTGGGCGTAGTCGTAGTCGTGCTCGCCGGGGAGCACGAACCTGTAGTCGGGGTACACCCCCACGGCTCCCTTGACGTGGGCGTGGACGGTGTAAGGGACAAGCTGGGGCACCGTCTCCTCGGCACTCCAGCCCATGGCCTGGAAGTGGCTGTAGTCGCAGTTGATCTTGAGGTTGGGGGCCTTGACCTGTTGGAGTAGCCACAGCGCCCGGTCGGGGCGGTCCACGGCGCCTCCGACGTGAGGCTCCAGGGCCACCGTCACCCCCTTGGCCGCCGCGTACTGGGCCAGCTTGCCCAAACGCTCCACGAAGAGGGACTTGAGCTGGTCGAACTGCTCGGGCTTGCCGCCGGTGAGGGTGATGACCACGGGCGGTTTGTCCGAGGCCCACTCCACGGCCAGGTCCACGGCGCCGGCCATGACCTCCCAGTTGGGCTTGTAGGCCTCCTCGTCGGCCACGGACATGTCCCGGTGGGCGTCTATGGCCGGTAGGGCCAGGCGGGAGCGCTTCACCAGGCGCTTGATGCGCTGGCGCTCCCCTTTGTCCATCTTGGCCAAAGAAGTAGTGTAGTTGGGCAGGACCGCTATCTCGATGCCGTCGTAGCCCAGGTCCGCCACGCACTTGACCGCCTGATCGATGGGCACGTTGGGCATGCCCCAGGTGGAATAACCCAGTTTCATAGTGTTCAGGCCTCCTTGGTTACTTTAGCTAAAGGGCTTCCGCCCTAGACCGCTCTGATTATATAGGGGAACGGGCCGGTGTAAAGCATGGGGATGTCTGGGACGGTTGTTGAGATCTACCAGCAGGTCGTTCCACACCCATAGGAACTGTAAGAGCCCTGGGTAGCCAGAGAGGGCACTGACAGTGGCCCCACAATCTTGCAAAAGCGGCGAAGTGGGAAGCCCCTTCCAGGAGGGCGGACTCGAACAGGTCCTCGGGCAGGCCGATGAAGAGGTTGCGCAGCAGGAAAAGGGTGAAGGGCAGGCCGTAGGCGGTATGGGCCATCCAGACGGTGGAACAGAGGCATCCCATCTGGAGTGCCCGTCAGTGGGTGCAGGTTGCACCCTGCACCCAGACGCAACCTGCCACGGCGTGGCCCTGACAGAGTGGGCGGGGCCCGGCCAAGGGCGCCCCCAGCAGACGGAACTGGCGGGTCGGATGAGCCTCTGTTAAGATACCAGCAAAAACCCTGGAGGGTGAAGAGCATGGCAGCACCAAGGACAGGCGAGTACCTGGTCTATATCGGCACGTACACCCGGGGCAAGAGCGAGGGTATCTACGTTTACCGCATGGACAGGGCTACCGGCGCCCTGAGGTATAGCAGCAAGGCCACGGGGATGCAAAACCCCTCCTTCCTGGCACTGCACCCGCAGGGGCGGTACCTGTACGCCGTGAACGAACTGAAGGAGTTTGGGGGTAAGAGCAGCGGTGCGGTGAGCGCCTTCTCCATCGACCCCAGGACGGGGGCGCTGACCTTCCTGAACCAGCAGCCCTCCCTGGGCACGGACCCCTGTCACTTGAGCGTGGACAAGACGGGCAGGTACGTGGTAGTGGCCAACTACAGCAGCGGCAGCGTTTGCGTCCTCCCCATACAGCCCGACGGCCGCCTGGGCCAGCCCACCGACTTTATCCAGCACCAGGGCTCCAGCGTGAACCCCCAGCGCCAGCAGGGGCCCCACGCCCATTCAGTTACCCTGGACACATCCAACCGCTTCGCCTTTGTGGCCGACCTGGGGATGGACAAGATCATGGTTTATCAGCTAGACCTGTCGGCGGGGAAGCTGAAGCCCCACCAGGTCCCCTTTGTCCAGGTGCAGCCCGGCGCCGGGCCGCGCCACTTCACCTTCCACCCCAATAACAAGTACGCCTATGTCATCAACGAGATAGGCTCCACGGTCACCGCCTTCACCTACGACGCCGCCCGAGGGGTGCTGAAGGAGGTCCAGACCCTGTCCACCTTGCCCCAGGGCTTCTCCGGGACCAACCACTGCGCCGACATCCATGTCCACCCCTCGGGCCGGTTCCTGTACGGCTCCAACCGCGGCCACGATAGCATCGCCATCTTCAGCATTGACGAGGCCAGCGGCAAGCTGACCCCCATAGGCCATGAGCCCACCCAGGGCAAGACGCCGCGGAACTTCGCCATAGACCCCAGTGGGGCGTTCCTCCTGGCCGCCAACCAGAACAGCGACAGCATCGTGACCTTCAGAATAGACCAGCAGACGGGGAAGCTGACGCCCACAGGGCAGGTGGCCGAAGTCCCCATGCCCGTGTGCCTGAAGCTGGTGCCGGCCCCGGCCTGATGAGGGTCGCCCAGGCACCTGAAGGAAGCATGCCAGCCTTGCCCCTGGTACCGATGGTGCGGGCATGCCCCGAAGCCGCCGCCCCAGGGCCGGCCCGGGTCATGCAGTCCTGGATTCCGTGGTAGCCACGCCCGCCCTGTGCCCGTCCTGCGGCTGTGGCCCGACGCTCTTCCCCGTGAGGCGGCGGATGAAGTCCAGCAGCCTGACCATAGCCATCTCCAGGAGCTCCCCCACCAGGGGATCGGTGACCTGCCCATCTTCAGATATCACCCTGGCCACCTCCGACAGTAGCACCCTGGGCTGGGGCAGGACCCAGGCACCCATGGACTCCAGTATGTAGGACAGGTGCATGTGCATGCGGGCCGCCCCAGAGCGGCCAGGGCTGGCCCCCATGACAAAGACGGGCTTCCCATAGAAGACGTCGGGGGGTCTGGAGGCCCAGTCGATGGCGTTCTTGAGGACGCCGGGCACCGAGTTATTGTACTCCGGCGAGGCTATGACCACGGCGTCGGCGGCATGGATGGCATTGCGGAAGGCCGCCACGGCGGGTGGGTAGCCCTGGGCATCCTCCACATCGGCATTGTAGGGAGGGATATCCTTCAAGGAGACCTCCTCCACCTCTACACCCTTGCTGCGAAGGATATCCAAGGCGATGCGCAGGAGCTTGCGGTTCCAAGAGTTCCGACGTAGGCTGCCAGCGATACCAACGACCCTCATGCAGACCCCCCGTCGCCTACCCGGATTCCCAGGGCCTGGCTGGCCACCGTGGACCAGCCAGGCTGGCAAGTTGTGCTATCCCTGTTTGACCAACTCTGCATCAATAGATACCTTTGCCAGATCGCCCACCAGCATCCCACCCTCTTCTAGGGGCACATTCCACTCCAAGCCGTAGTCCTTGCGATTGATGGTGGTCTCAGCAGAGAAGCCCACGTGGAGCTTGCCCCAGGGGTCCTTCACTGGTCGAGTCAGAGTGGCTTCCAGGGTAACCGGGCGGGTGACATCTCGCACCGTCAGGTCGCCAACGACCTTGTAGCGCCCATCCCCCAAGGCGTGGACCTCCCGGCTGCGGAAGGTTATCCAGGGGTACTTCTCGGCGTAGAAGAAGTCGGGGGAGCGAAGGTGGGCGTCCCGCTTCTCGTCTCCGGTGTCCACGCTGGCGGGGTCGATCCTGGCCACAAAGGAGGTGCGCTCGGGATGGGCCTCATCGTAGTCTAGGTCCACCTCAAAGCGCTTGAAGCGCGCCTTCACCTTACCGATGACCAGGTGGTTGGCCGCCACCTCCACTATAGTGTGTGCAGGGTCTATGGCCCACTGCTTTGGCTGTGCTTTGGTGGTCATGGGTACCCTTCCCTCCGATCAGTAATATGTTCGGCAACTAAGGGGAGGCCAGTGCGATAGCCTCGCCCGTGACTCCGGCCCTAGGAGAGATAGCTTATTTTTCATAAGTTAGTAAACTAACATTTTGCAGATATCCTTACTCTTGTCAAGCGGCTGTACTGGTTCAGTACATATGAGACAGTCGGGCTATTTTAGGGACCAGTTCTGGGTGGTGCTTAGTAAGATACTGGGCTGGGGTGTTGTAGTCCAGGG
>DAOUBE010000124.1:0-7362 GCA_034432835.1 Dehalococcoidia bacterium
CTACAACACCCCAGCCCAGTATCTTACTAAGCACCACCCAGAACTGGTCCCTAAAATAGCCCGACTGTCTCATATGTACTGAACCAGTACACAACCTTGACCCCTTCAGGGCGCACAGGTAGAATAGACACTGAAGCACAGATAGAGACCGCCGAGGTCTCTATCCTTGTGTATTCGCCCCTGGTGGCCCGCTAGCTCAATTGGCAGAGCAACGGACTCTTAATCCGTGGGTTCTGGGTTCGACTCCCGGGCGGGTCACCATTTTTTATTTCAGCGAAACACGGCTCCGAGGCTGGGGGTTGGGCCTGCCCGTGGGCGGAACAGTCCCCAGGGGACCCGCCACCTCGCCCCTGTGGGGACCCTCCTAGGTGGTCTCGGCCACCGCCCGGTCGCCGCTGCGTAGAAGGCTGTGGATGGTGCCGCGGGCGTCGGGGAAGGCCTGTCTCCACTGCACCGCGATGTTGACCTGGGCCGCCCTGCCCTTGACCGTGCGCTGGGTCGCAAGCTAATGGCGAGCGGCGTCGTCCGTTAGGGTGTCGCCAAACCGGTCCAGGTCCCCGGCTGAGGAAGCCTCTAGGTTAGCCCGCCACAGGTCCATAGCATCCCGTCCCGCCATTTCTCCCCTCCCCCGCCTTCTGTTTCGGGTTGTTCCGCCGCCCGCTACCCTGACGGAACAGGGATAGGTTAGGTTGAAGCTGTCTTCTGGTGTGACCCTTTTCTGCCTGTGGTGATAAAGGGAAGGATGCACCCATAAGTCGGCTTGTCAAGGGCACTGCAGCCACGATGGTTACGTAATCCGTTGATGTAGGCCTACGCGGTGGCGGTCTGGGCAATACCGTTCCGTCATAGTTGACATTGCAAAATAGTTGACATAAACTGTTTACATAAAGGCTGCCAGGGGGAGTAAATGTCGGAAAGAATTAGCGACAAGGAGACCCAGCAAAGGATGGAAGAGATTCAGCAGCGTGGCGAAATCCAAGTTGGTGGCCAGACCAACATTAACGATGACGTAATCGCTGCTGTCGCGGGCATGGCTGCCAGGGAGGTCGAGGGAGTGGCCGCCCTGGGGACCAGTAATATCACCGCTGGCCTGGCTGAACGCATGGGTATGGGTGGGCAACGCACCCGTGGTATCTCCGTAGAGGCCGGCCAAAAAGAGGCTATTATCAATCTCAGCCTCCGGGTCCACTACGGCTACAGCATCCCACAGGTGGTGCAAAACGTCCGAAAGAACGTAGCATCCCGTCTGCTGGATATCTGTGGCTTGGTAACCAAGGAGATAAACGTAGATGTAACGGGGCTGGAGTTCCCGCAACAGCAAACGGCAGGAAGAACAACTTAGGGGGAAGCTATGGAGGAGACGTCGAGGACTGAAGCCCCTGCGGAAAAGACCAGGACCTACACCCTTGCCGGCGAAAGAAATTTCGTTGACGTTCTGGACCGGCTCTTGGTGTCCTTGGTGTCCCTGGTAGTCCTGGCAGGCGCGGTCATCACCATCCTTGTGGCCCTCGATGTCCTGGAGCCCGACGTCTTAGGAGGCTGGTTCCAGTCGCCCCTGGAGTCTGCCGCCACCAGCACCGGCGGCGAGCAGGCCCTCTACATCGCTATCCCCATCATTGTCGGCCTGGCCATGCTAGGGCTGCTCCTGATGCAGTTCATCACCGGTGGCCAGCGGCGCGCCCTGATGATCAGCTCCACCAACGAGGGCCTGGCGATGATCGACCGCGACAGTGTGCGCACCCTAGCGGAACGAACGGCCGCATCCAACCGCGATGTGCGGAACGTGCGGTGCGACATCCTGGACCGGGACGGCTCTCTGGAGGTGGTGTGCAGGACCACCGTTTACATGGGAAGCAACCTGCCTGAGGTCAGTGCGGACCTCCAGAGAAGGATCAAAGAGGTGGTGGAGTACTCGGTGGGCCTCCCGGTAGCTCACGTTGACGTGCAGGCCAGGTACGAGACCGCCACCGACCGGAGGCGGCGACCACAAGTCACTTAGGGGGTGAGTAGCCATGATGCTCATTAGGGACTTGCTGAGTCCTAAGGTCCTGGGCGCCATCTACGGCCTTATCGTGGGGCTGATCCTCATCCTTGAGGGGCCGCTGGACGCGTTTCTTGTGGCCCTCCTTATCTTTGCCGGCTGGGTGGTGGGAAAGATCGTTAGCCGTGAGATAGACTTCGGCTACATCGGAGAGATGTTCACTGGCCGCAGGGAGAGGATTCGCTGAGGCGGCATGCCTTGTTAGAGGAAGAGGCCCCTGGCTCCAGGCTGGGGGCCTCTCTTTACCATGCCTGAAAACAGCAGGGCCGGAGTCTGTTGAACTCCGGCCCTCAGTTTCTTAGTCGCTCCTGTGGCTTCTAGCTGCCCGTCGTAAAGTCCACCCGCAGCGTCACCTGGTAGTCCTGAAGATCGGGGGCGGGCTGGGAAGCCGCGGGGTACGGCAGCAGGTCCGTCACTGTGACGGTGAACTTCCCGAAATGCGCCGAGCCCTTTCCCTCGGGCCCTATGGTCACCTCCACCTCACCCCTCTCACCTGTCGCGGAGGCCCGGCCTATAAGAATGGTGGCATCTCCGGGCTGTATGCACACGGCGTCCATGGGGCACCTCGAGTCCTGGAGGACCTTGACAAAGGTTAGCACTATATACTGGCCCGCCAGCTCCACCGTCTGCCCGCCTCGGACTATGACGGGAACCCCGGTGGGTATGGAGGGTATGCCACCGTAATCGGGCGCGGGACTGGGAGTGGGGGTGGGTGTGCGTGGGGAGGCGCCAGCGGCGGCGCACCCTGCGATGACCAGGGCCAGGGCTGCCAGGCCCAGGAGAGTCACTATCAGCCGGTCCTTTGAGAGCATCTGATCTTCCTCCTCTATCTTTTGTTCCGTGCTGGGTTCACTAGTCAAGACGGGCCGGGTGGCCAAAAGGTTCCGAATTCCGTAAAGGGCTGCGGTGCCAGGCCCTAGCCGTGCCCTGCGTAGCTGCTTCACTCACCTCTGAGGAAGCACCTGCCCAGTTGCAGCGGGCCGGGAATTTGGTAAGATACCAAAGGTGGGGAAGTGTCGGAACTGGCAGACGAGCATGACTTAGGATCATGTGCCGCAAGGCGTGGGAGTTCAAGTCTCCCCTTCCCCACCAGTCTTGTTGACCCCAGGGTATCCTCTAGGCCCTGTCTCCTGGAGGAAAGCTGACGAGCCGGGGTTCCCTGTTCTTTAGCACTACGGCCGCCGGCGATGTCGCAACGGTGGAGGCTGTGCTGAAGGACAACCCTGGCCAATGCCAGCAACGGCGAGGAGACGCCCCTTAGCCTGGCCGGGAGTCCGGGCAATGCAGAGGAGGTCGCCGCCCTTCGCAGTCACCCGGAGAAAAGGTAGCTTGGATTCCGTCCCCAGCACCCCCTGGCTTTGCTTGAGCGGCCAGTACCACTATGCTACGATGAGGTAGATGGACCCTAAACACATCCGTAACTTCTGTATCATCGCCCACATAGACCACGGTAAGTCCACCCTGGCCGACCGCTTCCTGGAGTTGACCGGCGCCGTACGTCCCCAGGCCATGAAGGAGCAGTTCCTGGACCAGATGGACCTGGAGCGGGAGCGCGGCATCACCATCAAGGGTAAGGCCGTGCGCCTCCTCTACCGCCACACCGATGGCCAGGAGTACCACCTGAACCTCATCGATACCCCAGGCCATGTGGACTTTAGCTACGAGGTCTCCCGGGCCCTCACGGCCTGCGAGGGAGCCATCCTGGTGGTGGACGCCACCCAGGGCGTGCAGGCCCAGACCATCGCCAACGCCTACATGGCCATGGACCACGACCTGCGCATTATCCCCGTGGTCAACAAGATCGACATGGCCCAGGCCCAGCCCGAGGCCGTGCGAGACGAGATGGTGCGGCTCTTCGGATTCACGCCCCAGGAGGTGCTCTTCGTCTCCGCCAAGGAGGGTACCGGCGTACCCGATGTCCTCAAGGCTGTCATCGAGCGGGTGCCACCCCCCAGGGGCGACCCCACTGGCCCCCTGCGGGCCCTGGTCTTCGATTCGGTCTATAACCCTTACAAGGGCATCCTGGCCTACGTCCGGGTCTTCGATGGCTCGGTGACCCCCAGCGACCGGATATACCTGATGGCCACCGCCCGGTCCACCGAGGTCCTGGAGCTGGGCGTCTTTACCCCTGGAGCCATGCCCACTGACTCCCTGTCGACCGGCCAGGTGGGCTACATCGCCACCGGTCTCAAGGACGTCCGGGAGTGCCGCGTGGGCGACACCATCACCCTGGCCGGGAACCCAGCGTCCCAGCCCCTGCCGGGCTACAAGCCCCTCAAGCCCATGGTCTTCGCGGGCCTGTTCCCCTCCGAAGGCGAGGAGTACCACGCCCTGAGAGAGGCCCTGGAGAAGCTTCAGCTCAACGATGCCGCTCTAAGTTTTGAGCCGGAGAACAGCCCGGCCCTGGGCTTTGGCTTCCGCTGCGGCTTCCTGGGCCTGCTTCACATGGAGATAGTCCAGGAGCGATTGGAGCGCGAGTACAATCTGGACCTCATAGCCACGGCTCCCAGCGTGGCTTACCAGGTGCTGCTCAACAGCGGGGAGGTGGTGGAGCTGGACAACCCGTCTCATCTGCCTCCACCCCACGATATCCAGGAGATCAGGGAGCCCTGGCTGGACTTGACCATAGTGACACCCGCACGTTACATAGGCGCCGTCATGGAGCTGGTGACCTCCCGCCGGGGCCAGTTCAAGCGCATGGAGTATATCCAGGCCGAGGCTGGGCCTGTCCCCAGTGCCGGCCCTTCGGCGGATGGCGGCGAGGCCCGGGTGGTGATGGAGTATGCCCTGCCCCTGAGCGAGATGCTGGTGGGCTTTTACGACCAGCTAAAGTCCCGCACCCAGGGGTACGCATCCATGGACTACGTGGTGTCCGGCTACAGGCCTGGGCCGCTGGTGAAGCTGGACATCCTGGTCAACCAGCAGCCGGTGGACGCCCTTTCGGCCATCATCCACAGGGACAGGGCTTACAGCTATGGCAAGGCCCTCATCGAAAGGCTGAAGGAGCTCATACCACGTCAGCTCTTCGAGGTGCCGCTCCAGGCCGCCATAGGGGGGCGAGTCATCGCCAGAGAGACCATCCGCCCCATGCGCAAGGACGTCCTGGCCAAGTGCTACGGCGGGGACGTGACTCGCAAGCGCAAGCTCCTGGAGAAGCAGAAGGAAGGGAAGAAGCGCCTCAAGCGTATCGGGCGTGTTGAGGTCCCCCAGGAGGCCTTCCTGGCCATTCTTAAGGTGGAGCGGTAGCCCCCCGCGGCAACGGTCCCCACTCTTCACCAGGCCCATGTCGGTGGGGTGGGACGGTTTACTTGCCCAAAGCGCACGAGCCGGCGCCTGCCCGTGTCTTCCCATGAGGAACAGGTACCTGCCCCTGGCTGTCTTCCAAGAGAGAGCGCCGACCCCCAGGCCAGGGCTAGCCCGACACCCACAGTTTGGATGCAGTGCTCCTCATGGGGAGGTGAAGCGCATAAAGGGGGAGTAGGCTACGGGGATGGCCTCATCCCCTGGCTCCCTCTCCACCATGGCAGGCCCTGGGCCTGAGGGGCCTGCTCCACCATCCTTCTGGAGCACCATACCCAAACTATGGGTGCAGGGTGCACCCTGCCGTGTGGGTGGGACCAAACACAATCCATCTTGGGTGGCCAGATGTAAGGCTACAGGGTGGTGGCCCTAGGTCATGGGCTGGCCTAGAACAGGGGGAGTGCAGAGGGGGATGCCCCTCTGCTAGGGGTCCCAGGGGAAAATCCCCTGGAACGCCCCGAGGGCGGGTGGGTGGGTCGAACACACCCCTTCTTGGGTGCCGAAAGTGCGACTACATGGTAGCGCCCTTACAAGGACGAATGGCTGATAACCCGAGGGAGTGCAGAGGGGGCTGCCCCTCTGCTAGGGGTGCCGGGGGAGAATCCCCAAGGGCTCGCCCTTGACCCACCCTCCCCTGAGGTGGTCAGTGAGGGTATGTGACCAGGGAAGGCACAGAGTGGGTGCAGGGTGCACCCTGCCAGGGCGTGTCCTGCCAGGAGGGTGGTACAGACACATCCAACCTTGGGTGCTCAGGTGGAGGTACCTTTTGCTAATGCAAGGTGCCCGTCACACTACCCTAAAGGGTAAAGGAGCGCTAGGCCCGGCGCGCCGTTCCCGCCCTGGGGGTGGGCGTGGGCCTGGTGGCCTTCACAAGCTGGGCTCGATAGACCAGCAGCGGCACCGTGATAGCCAGCACGATGATGGAGACGATCTGGGCCTCGTTCAGGGGCCCCAGCCACTCCCTGTCCAGGCGCAGGAAACTGATCATGAAGCGACCTGCGGCGTAGAGGGCGGCCCCCAGGGCATACAGCATGCCATGGGGGAGGATGCGGCCCCGCATAAACCACAGGATGCCGAAGATGACCAGGTCCCAAATCATCTCGTAGGCCACGGCGGGATGGGTTGCTGTGAAGCCGTAGCGCTGGTGGGAGGGGCTATCGGGGTGGGTGTAGATGAAGCCCCAGGGCATGGAGGTAGTGGTGGCGATATGCTCGCCGTTGATAATGTCGCCAATGCGCCCGATGGCCATGGCCAGAATAAGGGCAGGGGCACACAGGTCGGCGAACCAACCAGCGCGGTAGACAGGCACGCGTATGTGGCGCCTGTCGTTCAGCTCCACTACCTGCCCGTCTAGCTGGCGGGCCGCGGCCTGAAGGCGCTCAGGGTCCGATGTCTCAAAGCGCAGATAGAGGAAGCCCCCCAGCTCCCGGGAGACCACCGGCTGCCCTAGTTGGGAGGACACGGCGGCTATCTTCCTTCGCTGCTGGCGGTCTCGCCACCGCACGAACAGGAAGCCGCCAATGAAGCCGCCAATCATGGCCCCGTAGATGGCGATGCCACCGTTCCAGATGGCTATGATCTCGCCCGGATTGTGCTGGTAGAAGGCGCTCCAGTAGTCGATGACGTGGAGCACCCGGGCGCCGATGATGCCACCTATTATGGCCCAGATAGCCCCCGAGTATATTACGTCTGAAGACATCCCCGACCGCCGTGCCCACCGTGCGATGAGGTACACGGCCACCGCCACAGCCACAAAGGTGAAGAACCCGTGCCAGGTGAGCACCAGGTTCCCCACGCGGAACATATCGGGGTCCATGCCAATGCGGATAGCAAGAAATACCATCTGGAGCACCTATCTAGCTTCGCTGCTGCATGTGAACTGGCTCCCATTGTAGCTTTGCTAGAGAAGGGGTGTCAAGCCAGTGTACTGGTTCAGTACATATGAGACAGTCGGGCTATTTTAGGGACCAGTTCTGGGTGGTGCTTAGTAAGATACTGGGCTGGGGTGTTGTAGTCCAGGG
>DAOUBE010000125.1:0-2424 GCA_034432835.1 Dehalococcoidia bacterium
CGGTGTGGGGCTGCACCACCATGTAGCGGACGTTGAAGAGGCCCAGCAGCCTGGACAGAGAGTAGTCGGGGTGCAGCACTCCCTTGAGCTCGTTGAGCTCCAGCTCAGAGAAGATAGCGTCCACACCCCTGGAGAGGACAGCCACGTCCCCCTTGGGCAGGCCGCTGGCGCTGGCCACCAGCACCGTCTCCCCATCTATCTGGACCTCCATGTCATTATCCTGCACTATCAGAGCGAACTCGAACTCCTCCAAGGCCGAGGGCGGCAGGGTGGAGGAGGCCAGGGTTCTGGCTGTGCTTCCACCGATGCGCTTGAGCTCCACCACCCCCGTCTGGGGGTAGGCCTCAAAGGCGTAGTACAGGGGCTCCCCCTCCTCGCCTATCTTCCGGAACTGGACCTGCACCATGGAATCCGGCGCCTGGGCTTGGGAGGTAGTCAACGCGCCCGACAGGTAGAAGTCCTTGACCTTAGACGGTAGGCCGTCAGGCCCGAGGGTAAGACTGAAGGGGAAGGCAGTGGCTTGCAGCTCCTCAAACTGGTTGGTCTTGAACCCCTTCATGCCAATGACCATGTCCTGCATGCTCTGGTTGACCTGCTCTCCCCCCGTGCGGAACACCCCGAAGGCCGGACGGCCGGAGATGCCTGGGCCGGCCATCTTGCCCGAGGCGACGCCCTGGAGGTAAGAGTCTCCCCTGATGCGGCTGGTGAGGAAGGGCGTCGTGGCGTAGACGGTCTCCGGAGGGGTGTTCTCCTTCAGCCACAGGTAAGGGGCCACGTACTCCTCAGAGAGCTGGTAGGGCTCCAGCCAGGCCCTCAGGGCCGGCAACTGGGCGACAACGTTGAAACAGGCCACGGCCGCCAGACCCACGGCGGCGGCGCCAAAGGCCCTGCGCTGCCACACCTTGTGCCTCGCACTGTCCCTGGCCAGGGCCTTCCACCGCTCCCATCCCACGGCTATACCTATCCCCAGCAGCACCGAGAAGCTGAACAGGGGCAGGGCCGTCCAGCGTCGAGTGCCCCGCACCGAGGAGAAGTAGGGCAGGTGGTCGTAGAGGAAGGTATATACCGGCGAGGTGGAGTTGCTGGCGAAGTAGAGGCCGCCGATGGCTATGAGAGCCAGGGCCACCACCCGCCAGTGGACCCGCATGAGCAAGACGCCAAAGGCCGAAATAGCCAGCATCCAGATGGCCACGTCCATGGCCAGGCTGTTCTCGCTGGGCAGGCCGCGATAGAACGTCAGGGCCTCTACGAAGGAAGGCCGGATGGAGGATAGGTAGTTCAGGCCGTACCCCCCAGACTCTTCCACTAGGGGGATGATGGAAAGGGAGAGGCCCGCCAAGAAGTAGGCCGACAGGAGGACAGTGAGGCCGATGACCAAGCCCCCCAGGATGGTGGCCTTCAGAAGGGGGGAAAGGGACTCCCGCCGGCGTACCACCTCGACTCCTCTAGCCACGAAGAAGGCCCCAGCGTAAACCGCCACGGCCAGGGCCAGGATGTAGGTGAAGGCGGGGATGGAGGAGGTGGCGTACAGGGCCAGCACCAGGGCCAGTACCACCCCCCGCCGCAGCGACGGCTTGACCAGGAACCGGTCAACGGCCAGGAACACGAAGGGGATGAGGGCAAAGCCCGCCATCATGGCCATGACGGCCCGGAAGGGTGACCCCCTGCTGAAGACGAATACCAGTCCGGCCAGGGCCCCGGCCACCTTGGAGCCCGTGATCCGCCACACGAACAGGTACATCCCCACCATGCCCACGATGTGCAGGGCCCAGACCATGAAGCGCATGGAGAAGAAGAGATCGCCCGTCAGGCGGACTACTTGAGTGAAGGCCAGGTCACTCAGGCTGAAGCGGGAGACGTTCTTGGTCTGACTGGGGTAGCGGGAGTCGTCCCAAAGCTGGTGCCAGGTGCCGTTCTGGGCCACGTACCCTCCCACCATGTTCACCGCCATGTCGCCCCCTCTGGGCAGGCCGGGGGTGACGATGAACTGCCCAAGGAGGAGCACGTGGGCCAGCACTATCATGGCCACCAAGGGCCCCCAGGCCAGGAGGAGCCTCCTGACAGCCTCCATCCGCGCCAGGAAGGGCCTGTGGGCTATGGAACTCAGGGTAAAGTTAGCCATCGCTTCATCGCTCCCACACTACCCTATTCCCGCTTTCAGGGGACCTGACGCGGTGGAGTAAACACCCCCTTGTGGCGCCGGCGGCCCTTCTGTACCATGGCGCAGGCCAATCCGCAGCGCCTGACGGGGGAAAACGCGTAGCCGGACTCGTACGGGTACAGGGCACACCGAGTATAAGTTCGTACAGGTCTTGTGTCAACTGAGTGTACTGGTTCAGTACATATGAGACAGTCGGGCTATTTTAGGGACCAGTTCTGGGTGGTGCTTAGTAAGATACTGGGCTGGGGTGTTGTAGTCCAGGG
>DAOUBE010000126.1:0-6783 GCA_034432835.1 Dehalococcoidia bacterium
CCCTGGACTACAACACCCCAGCCCAGTATCTTACTAAGCACCACCCAGAACTGGTCCCTAAAATAGCCCGACTGTCTCATATGTACTGAACCAGTACACGCTATTGCCTTCCCCTATACCTTTTGCTATACTCAGCACGGCGCTTGTCTGGCTGCATGCTATATGGTATGGTACTTGCCTTGTACTTCATGCCACAGGGGTAGCAGGCATTAAGGGCCACGGCGACCTCAGGTGCTATAAGGAGGCTGGCTAAATGGTGTCCTTCACAGACAAGTCTTTGGTATGCAAGGACTGCGGCAACTCGTTTGTGTTCACCGCGGGTGAGCAACAGTTCTTCCAGAGCCGTGGCTTGCTCCACGAACCTGCTCGATGCCCATCCTGCCGCGCCTTGAGGCGCAGGAACAATTCCCAGGACGGAGGCACCGTCCGGACCATGTATCCTGTAGTCTGCGACGAGTGCGGCCGGCAGACAGAGGTGCCCTTCCAGCCCCGCCAGGGGCGCCCGGTCTATTGCCGCGAGTGCTTCGCCCGCCATCGCCAGGCGTAACCCTCTCACCTCCTTACAACCCTATCCCTACACCCTTCCGACTTCCAACGCGTGTTGGACAGTCTGGTTAATTTCGTGCTCTCGATATATACTAATGTTCTAACTGGAGAATTTCCCCACCACTGTTACCCTGTGGGAGCACGACTATGCACGTAGGAGTCTGCCGTCTCAGTCTGCGGTTTGCTGAGAACCACAGCCTGAAGGAGAAGCGCCAGATCGCCCGCTCCGTCATCGACAAGGTCCGCAACAAGTTTAACGTCGCCATCGCTGAGGTGGACGACAACGATATGTGGCAGCGGCTGACCCTGGGCATATCCTGCCTTAGCAACGAGGCCTCCCACGCCCACCAGGTCATCTCCCAGGTGGTTGACTACATCCAGAAGATCAACGGCAGCGTGGAGCTCCTTGACTACGAGGTAGAAGTAGTCCCTGGGCCGTAGGGTAGGCCATGAACGTCGCCTCTTTTCTGGCCCGCCTCAAGGATAGCCCCTGGTACAAGGGGCAGATGGTGCATGTGGAGAAGCTCCCGCCCCGCCAGGCCCGCTGGGGCGAGCTGGAGCGGCCCCTGCACCCTGTTTTGGAAGAGGCCCTCAAGGCCCGCAAGACCTGGCCTCTTTATGCCCACCAGGCCCAGGCCGTGAATGCCCTGCGTCGTGGCCAGAACGTCGTGGTGGCTACCCCGGCGGCCAGCGGCAAGAGCCTGTGCTACCACCTGCCGGTCATAGACGCCGTCTTCGCCAACCCCCGGGCACGGGCCCTCTACCTTCACCCCACCAAGGCCCTGTCCCAGGACCAGCTCCGGTCCCTCCGGGAGCTGTTGGGCCCCGCCAGCCGCCTCCGCGCCTCTATCTTCGACGGGGACACGCCCAGGGAGGAGCGCGCCGCTATCAAGACCCGCTCCCACATCGTCCTCACCAACCCGGACATGCTCCACCTGGGCATCCTTCCCAACCACCGCACCTGGTCCCGTTTCTTTCAGGGGCTCCAGTACGTGGTGGTGGATGAAGCCCACATCTACCGCGGCGTCTTTGGCTCCCACGTGGCCAACGTACTGCGCCGACTGCGCCGCGTCTGCCGCCTCTACGGCTCCTCCCCCACCTTCATCCTAGCCTCGGCCACCATAGGCAACCCGGGCGAGTTGGCCCAGATGCTCACTGGGCTGCCCTTCACCGTGGTTGACCAGGATGGCGCACCCTACGGGGGAAAGCAGTTCGTCCTGTGGAACCCGCCCCTCTTGGACGAGGAGGCCTCCCAGCGGCGGAGCTCCAACTCCGAGGCCTCTCTCCTCTTTGCCTCCCTGGTCAGGCAGGGCATCCGCACCGTGACCTTTGTGCGCAGCCGCAAGCTGGCCGAACTGGTGTGCCTGTACGCTCGGGAGGAGCTGGCCTCCAGCAACAGCAACCTGGGCGCCCGCATCAGCCCCTACCGGGCCAGCTACCTGCCCGAGGACCGACGCCGCATCGAGCAGGCGCTGTTCAATGGGGAGCTCTTGGGGGTGGTGGCTACCAATGCCTTGGAGCTGGGCATAGACGTGGGCGACCTGGACGCCACGGTCCTCACGGGCTACCCGGGCAGCATCGCCAGCGCCTGGCAGCAAGCCGGGCGCAGCGGCCGCAGGGGAGAGGAGTCCCTCTCTGTCCTGGTGGCCCTGGACAACCCCCTGGACCAGTACTTTATGCGGCACCCGGAGGCCTTCTTCGGCCGCCCACTGGAGCGGGCCCTGGTCTCCCCAGAGAACCGCTACATCCTGCCCAGCCACCTGCTGTGCGCCGCCTACGAGTCCCCCCTGACCGAGGCCGACGCGGCCCTCTTCGGCCCCTCGGCCCTGGAGCACATGGCCCACCTGGAAAGTGAGGGCCTGCTGCGGCGGCAGGGGTCTTGCTGGTATATTAGCCCAGATGTGGACTACCCCGCCGAGGGAGTCAATATTCGATCCACCTCCCCCGCCAGCTACTTTGTGGTTGACGTCTCCACAGGAAGGGTGCTAGAGACAGTGGAGGAGTCCTCTGCCTACTTCCAGCTACACCCGGGGGCCGTCTATCTTCACCAGGGCGAGTCCTTCCTGGTGGAGAAGCTGGACCCGGGCAGCAGGGTGGCCCACGTCAGGCTGGCCGATGTACCCTACTACACTCAGACCCGGGACGTCACCGACATCCGTATCCTCAGTGTCCGAGAGAAGAAGTTGGCCGGGGGCGTCGGGGTCTATCTGGGGGAGGTGGAGGTGAGCACCCAGGTGCTGGGCTTCAAGAAGCGCCGCCCCTTCACCGAAGAGGTGATAGGCGAGGAGCCCCTGGACCTGCCGGCTCAACGCTTCTTTACCGTAGCCCTCTGGTTCGACATCGATCAGGAGGTCCTGGAGCACATACGGAAGGAGCGGCTGGACCTGGCGGGGGGCCTCCACGCCGCCGAGCATGCGGCCATAGGGGTGCTGCCCCTTTTCGCCCTGTGCGACAGAAACGACATCGGCGGCGTCTCCACACCCCTTCACCCGGACACCGGGCAGCCCCAGATCTTCATATACGATGGTCACCCGGGCGGCATAGGCATCGCCAAGGAGGGGTACCGGCGCATCCAGGACCTGTGGGCCACTACCCTGAGGGCCATCGCCGAGTGCCCCTGCGCCGACGGCTGCCCTTCCTGCATCCAGTCCCCCAAGTGCGGCAACAACAACCAGCCCCTGGACAAACAGGTGGCCGTGGCCATCCTGAGCGCTTGCTCCAGGGCCGCGGCCAAGTATTGACCTTGGGCTCTCCAAAGGACTAGACTCGGTTAGGAAGCGCGGAGCACAGTCCAGACACAAAGGACTCTTTCAGGACAATGACCGTAGTAGGGCAGGCCGAGAAGCAGCTAAACATAGAGAAGGTTGTCCAGGGAGGACTTACCTGGCTTAACGTAGTCCATCCCACCCAGGCGGAAATGCAGTACCTGCGAGAGCACTACGATTTCCACCCCCTGGCCCTGGATGACTGCCTTAGCCGGATCCAGGTACCCAAGGTGGATGAGTACGGCAACTACCTCTTCGTGGTGCTCCACTTTCCCCTGTTCAACGAGGAGCAGCGGCTGACCACCGCCAGCGAGGTTGACATATTCGTAGGGGCGGACTACGTCATCACCGTCCACGAGGGTGAGCTTCGCCCTCTGAACAAGCTGTTCGAGGACTGCAAGAACAGCGAGGTGGTGCGCGCCTCTGTCATGGGGCGTAGCTCCGGATACCTCCTGTACCGTATCCTCAAGGGCTTGGTGGCCTACTGCATACCCATCCTGAACAAGCTGGTAGAACAGGTGGAGCACCTTCAGACCGTCATTTTCGATCTGCGGGCCAGGGACCTCCTGCGGGAGCTGGCCGTAGTCCGTCGGGACATCCTATCCTACCGGCGCATCGTTCGGCCGAGTATAGATGTGACCGCCTTCCTGGAGCGCAAGCAGTACCCCTTCCTTAGTGTCTCCCCCGACGTCTATTTCGGTGACCTGGCGGACAACCTGCGCCACGTGTGGACGGAGCTGGAGGAGCTCAAGGAGGTCATAGAGGGCCTGTATGACACCCATATCTCTCGGACCACCATCCGCACCAACGAGATCATACGCATTCTGACGGTACTCTTTACGGCCACCCTGCCCGGGGCCCTCATAGCCTCCATCTACGGCATGAACGTCAGCCTGCCCCTGGAGAAATCTTCTTACGCCTTCGCCGTCCTCATGCTGGTGGCCGGGGGCATCACTGGGGGCCTGCTGCTGCTTATGCGGCGTTGGCGCTGGTTTTAGCATGGTGGAATACATGTGATCGTTCGAGTCCTGGGCGCCCATACCCTGGAGAGCCGCAACACCAGGCACACCTGCTTCTTGATGGACGGTGTGCTGGCCCTGGATGCCGGCAGCCTCTGCTCTGCCCTCACCAGAGAGGAGCAACTACGGGTAGCTGCTGTGCTACTCACCCATCGCCACTACGACCATGTGCGAGACCTCCCTACCCTGGGCCTGGCTACTCGGGACCAGGGCCAGCCTGTGGACGTCTATTCCCTGCAGGAGACCCTGGAGGCGGTGTTTGGCCGACTAATGGATGGCACCCTGTACCCGGACTTCACCCAGCCTTCCGCGGGCCCCAGGGGTCCCAAGTACCGCCCCCACTCCGTGAGGCCGGGCGAGGCCTTGAGAGTGCTGGACTACCAGGTGTTGCCCCTGGAGGTCTATCACGGCCCGCCGGCCCTGGGTTATGTGGTGACCGACCAGAGGGGCAGTTCCTTCGCCTACACTGGCGATTTGGGCTTAGGTCTGCTACCCTTCTGCCAGGCGGCGCCGGACCTGCTGGCGGTGGATATGTCCTTCCCCAACAAAATGGTGCGCAGTGCCAAGGATGGCGGGCATCTGACCCCCGCCCTGCTTCGCGACGAGCTGGCCATTGCCCGGGAACGGGGCTACCCTGTGCCTCCTGTGCTGGCGGTCCACATGAATCCTCAACTACAGGAGCAGATAGAGGCCGAGCTCAGGCAGGTGGCCGAGGAGTTGGGCGTGGAGGTCCTCATCGGCGGGGAGGACCAGACCTTCCACCTGTGACGGCCCCTCGGAAGAGTGGGTCGGAAGGGTCGCCGTGCGGAAACCTGGTGACATACTATGCAGCCCAAGTTTGTAGTGGACCTTAACGTGGGACGGCTGGCCAAGTGGCTGCGCGCCCTGGGCTACGACGCCCTTCTCCTACCCGACGCCGACGACGGCGAGCTGGTACGGGTGGCCTTGCGGGACAGGCGGGTCATATTGACCAGGGACCGGAGGATGCTGGAGCGCCGCGTGGTGGCCACGGGCCAGCTCCGCGCCCTCCTCATCCAGCACGAGGACCTCAAGGGGCAGCTCCGCCAGGTGGTGCGTAGCTTTGGCCTGAACACCCAGGGCGGCTTCTCCCGCTGCATCCGGTGCAACCAGCCCCTGGCGCCCCTGCCCAGGGAGTCGGCCGCCGCCAGGGTGCCCCCCTACGTGTACCAGACCCAGCGTGAGTTTATGGAGTGCCCTTCCTGCCACCGGGTGTACTGGCGAGGTACCCACTGGACCAACATGCTGAAAGAGCTTTCTGAGTTGGAGGCCGTCCCATGAGCCCTAGAGCCGCCTTTATCTACTCCCCGGAGCTTACCACCCACGTTCTGAGAGAGGACCACCCCCTCAGGCCGGTGCGCCTGCGCTACACCTACGAGCTCCTAGAGGCCTACGGCGCCTTCAACGGCCACGCCTCTCGGCTGGTGGCACCCAGGGCGGCCCGCAAAGAGGAGGTGCTCACCTTCCACACCAGGGAGTACGTGGAGGCTACCGAGAAGTTCAGCCGGGGCGAGGCCCTACACGAGGCCCCCAGGTACAATTTCAGCCAGTGGGGAGATAATCCCGTCTTCCCGGGGATTTTCGAGGCCTCCATGCTCAGCACGGGGGCGTCGGTAGTGGCGGCGGAGCTGGTGGCGTCGGGCCAGGTGGATAGGGCCTTCAACGCCGCGGGAGGCCTTCACCACGCCTTCTCCGATCACGCCTCGGGCTTCTGCGTCTTCAACGACCCCGTCATCGCCATCAACCACCTGCTGGGACGGGGCCTCAAGGTCGCCTACGTGGACATCGACGCCCACCACGGCGATGGTGTCCAGGCGGCCTTCTACGATACCGACCGGGTGCTCACCATCTCCCTGCACGAGTCAGGCATGTTCCTGTTCCCGGGCAGCGGCTACGTCCACGAGATGGGCGAGGGCAAGGGCCGGGGGTACTCGGTGAACGTGCCTCTCTACCCTTACACCACTGACGACACCTACTTGTGGGCCTTCCGGGAGGTGGTGCCGCCCCTGCTTCAGGCCTTCCGGCCCGATGTGCTGGTGACCCAGCTAGGCATAGATAGCCACTGCAACGATCCCCTGACCCACCTGTGCCTCACTTCTTACGGCTACGTGGAGGCCATCAAGGAGTTCGACAGGCTGGGCCTGCCCTGGGTGGCCCTGGGCGGGGGTGGGTACGACATGAGCGCCGTGGCCCGCTGCTGGACTCTGGCCTACGGTGTCCTTGCCGGGAAGGAGTGGCCCGATGAGATACCCGACGCCTACCAGCAGCGCTACGGGCTGAAGGAGCTGAGGGACAAGGGCACCCCGCCCTTGAGAGAGTCAGTGCTCCAGGAGGCCAGGGCCTTCGCCGAAAGGATGGTGGAGGAGGTCAAGAAGACCATCTTCCCCATCCACCGGCTGTAGAAAAACCAAGGGGGCCGCTATAGCGGCCCCCTC
>DAOUBE010000127.1:0-3841 GCA_034432835.1 Dehalococcoidia bacterium
CCCTGGACTACAACACCCCAGCCCAGTATCTTACTAAGCACCACCCAGAACTGGTCCCTAAAATAGCCCGACTGTCTCATATGTACTGAACCAGTACACGATGTTGACACTGCGACAGACGCATGAATATAATGGTGGCAGCAATGGTAGGTGGGATGGTTCCTTATTGTTACTAACTCGGTTGGCTACAGCCAGGACGCCCATCAACCCCACACTGGCCTCACCCTCAGCGGCAGGCCTTCACCAACCACCCACCACCTCTCGGCCAAGGATCCCCGCTAGTCTATGACGACGAAGTATATTTTTGTGACCGGGGGCGTGGTAAGCTCAGTAGGCAAGGGGATCACGGTAGCCTCGGTAGGCCGGATCCTCAAGAGCCGCGGCATCTCCGTCTCAGTCATCAAGCTGGACCCCTATCTGAACGTGGACCCGGGCACCATGTCGCCCTACCAGCACGGTGAGGTGTTTGTCACCAGGGACGGGGGCGAGACCGACCTGGACCTGGGCCACTACGAGCGCTTCATCGACGTGGAGCTGACCCGCTCCTCCAACCTGACCGCTGGAGACGTTTACCTCTCCCTGATCACCAAGGAGCGCCGAGGCGACTTCCTCGGCGGCACCATCCAGACCATCCCCCATGTGACCGGCGAGATCAAGTCCCGTATCATGGCCCTGGCCCACGAGACCCGGCCCGATGTCATCGTGGTGGAGGTGGGTGGGACGGTGGGGGACATCGAGGGCTTGCCCTTCTTGGAAGCCATTCGGCAGATGCGCAAGGATGTGGGCAGGGACAACGTCTTCTATATCCACGTGACCTTCCTGCCCTTCATATCGGCCACGGGGGAGCTCAAGACCAAGCCTACCCAGCACAGCGTCAAGGAGCTACGGAGCATAGGCATCCAGCCCGACGCCATCATCTGTCGCAGCGACCACGAAGTGCCCACCAGCATCAAGGACAAGGTCGCTTTATTCTGCGACGTGGACTCCGAGGCGGTGATCCCCCTCCTTACCGTCTCCAACATCTACCAGGTGCCCCTTATTCTGGAGGATGCTGGCCTGGGGGACCTGCTGGTCAGGTCCCTGGGGCTGAAGGACGCCGGCCGGGACATGGCCGACTGGTCGGCCATGGTGCAGCAGATGGTGGAGCCCAAGGAGAAGGTCTCCATAGCCGTGGTGGGTAAGTATGTGGACCTCCCCGACTCCTATATCTCGGTCAAGGAAGCCCTGAAGCACGCCGCCCTGGCCCACCACAGGGACGTGGAAGTCCTGTGGGTGCACTCGGAGCAGGTGGAGCAGGTAGGCCCGGAGCCTCTGCTGAAGCGTGTGAGCGGCATAGTGGTGCCCGGCGGGTTCGGCCCGCGGGGTGTGGAGGGCATGGTGGAGACGGCCCGCTACGCCCGGGAGATGAACATACCCTACCTGGGCCTGTGCCTGGGTATGCAGGTGATGGTGGTGGAGTTCGCCCGGAACGTCATGGACTGGAAGGGCGCCAACTCCACGGAGATGGATGAGGACTCCCCATATCCTGTCATCGACATCATGCCCGAGCAGCGGGGGGTGCAGGCCAAGGGCGGGACCATGCGCCTGGGCGTGTATCCCTGCCAGATAGTCCCAGGAAGCCTGGCCCACAGGGCCTATGGGAGCCTGAGAGTGGAAGAGCGCCACCGCCACCGCTTCGAGCTGAATAACAAGTATCGGGAGAGCCTGGAGGCTGCCGGGCTGCGCTTCACCGGCCTTTCCCCCGACGGGCGGCTGGTGGAGATATGTGAGCTGGAGGGCCACCCCTTCATGGTGGGGGTCCAGTTCCACCCGGAGTTCCTGTCCCGGCCCAACAGGCCCCACCCGCTGTTCTCGGCCTTTATCGGGGCGGCTAAGGCCACCCTGCGGGAGGGTGACCAGCCGCCGCTGCCTCTGGCGCCGGCGACCCAGGGCGAGTAGGGCTGGCGGGGGATACCGGGGGATGGGATGCCTCGCCTTGGGGTGGTGAATATTGGCAATTGGACCACTGTTGGGTACTTGACATCATTAACTGTATGGGGGACTATATATAGTAGCGGTACGCTCTTATTGTCTACCTCTGGAGACAGAGCCGCCCCTGATTCCAGCCATTACTCTGGTCTCACGTTTAGGCCCCTACACGCAGTAACAGCCGTCTCTAATATTATTTGAGTGGCTTGGTGCATCGGAGTGTGGCGCAGAGCGGCGGGCACATCAGCGTGGGAGCCATGCGTCTTAGTTGACCGATGCCGGCTCGCCAGATATCCGTAGTGTCGTGCCGTCATCAGGCCGACCTTCTCCCGAGACCAACCGCGGGACGTACCAGTCCTTGCACGCGAGGTGACTTTTGTGACTACAGAACGAGTTATAAACATAGCTGACCTGGACAGCAAGACCAGGGACGAACTTCTATCCATCGCCCGGGACATGGGCCTGGAAAACGGGACATCCCTGGCCACCCTGAGGCGGGAGGAGATCCTCCACCGGGTGCTCCAGGAGTTGTCGGACCAGCAGGTGGGACTGATGGCCGGCGGGATCCTGGACATCACCCAGGAGGGGTTCGTGTTCCTGCGCCAGAGCGCCTTACGTCCTGGCCTGGGAGACGTGTACGTATCCCAGTCCCAGATACGGCGCTTCAGCCTCCGCACCGGCGACTTCGTCACGGGACTGGTGAGGCCCCCCAAGAACGGTGAACGCTACTTCGGCCTCATCAAAGTGGAGCGGGTCAACGACATGGACCCAGACCAGGCGCGCTCCCGCCCCTTCTTCGATACCCTGACCCCCATCTTCCCCAACCAGCAGATCGTACTAGAGACCGGCCCCAGCAACCTTACCACCCGCATGATAGACCTCTTCGCCCCCATAGGCAGGGGGCAGCGCGGCCTCATCGTCTCCCCGCCCAAGGCGGGAAAGACCACCGTCCTCAAGCACATCGCCAACGGCACCACCACCAACGCCCCGGACATTCACCTGATGGTGGTCCTCATTGGAGAGCGGCCGGAGGAGGTTACGGACATGCGGCGCTCGGTCAAGGGGGAGGTGTTCAGCTCCACCTTTGACGAGTCGGTGGAGGACCAGTGCCGGGTGGCGGAGCTGTCCCTGGAGCGGGCCAAGCGCCTGGTGGAAGGGGGACGCCACGTGATGATCCTTCTGGACAGCATCACGCGGCTGACCCGGGCCTACAACCTGGCGGCGCCCACCAGCGGTCGGACCCTGTCCGGCGGCATAGACCCAGTGGCCCTGTACCCGCCCAAGCGCTTCTTTGGGGCGGCCAGGAACGTGGAAGAGGGCGGCAGCCTGACCATCATCGCCACCTGTCTAGTGGACACGGGCAGCCGCATGGATGACGTCATCTACGAGGAGTTCAAGGGCACGGGTAACATGGAGCTGCACCTGGACCGGAAATTGGCGGAGCGGCGCATCTTCCCAGCCATAGACATCCAGCGCAGCGGCACCCGGCGGGAGGAGCTGCTGTACAGCGAGGACACTCTCAAGCAGGTGGTGCTGCTGAGGCGTATGGTGGCCCTGCTGAGCCAGGACTCGGCCAGCTCCACCGAGGCGCCGGAGCGGGTGCTGGACCGGCTGAGCAAGACCCGGAACAACAAAGAGTTCCTCAACGCGCTGACCAAAGAGACGGAGCGGTAGGCAGGCCAGGACGTTGGCTGGCGGAGGTGTCCGAAAATGGGCACTGAATGGAGGTAGGGCAGAGGAGGGGAAAACAGTCCTAAAGTTCCATTTTACGCTACTGAAAAAGTTCAGATAGATATGAGACAGTAGGCGTGGAAAAGTAGAAGCAGAAGGGGCCACACTTCTGGGTGAGAATAGACCAGAAAGGAGGTGGCCC
>DAOUBE010000128.1:0-10294 GCA_034432835.1 Dehalococcoidia bacterium
GGGCCACCTCCTTTCTGGTCTATTCTCACCCAGAAGTGTGGCCCCTTCTGCTTCTACTTTTCCACGCCTACTGTCTCATATCTATCTGAACTTTTTCAGCCGCACCCTTGACACCGGCCTTAGCAGCCCTACAATTCGAGCCGACTTACTTCGGGAGGGTCTATGTCCCAGACAAGCATACAGGTGCGCGCCCACCGGCCAGTGGTCATGGGTACCAATGGCATGGTAGCCTCGGCCCACCCCTTGGCCTCCGTGGCGGGGTTGCGGGTGCTCATGGAGGGCGGCAACGCCATGGACGCCGCAGTGACCGTGGGAGCGACCCCGGGGGTGGTGGAGCCGTACATGTCTGGCCCTGGCGGCATAGGCGTCCTCCTGGTGTACATAGCCCGTGAAGGGAGGATCCGCGCCCTGGACTTCTCCGGAAGGGCGCCTCACGCCGCCCGCCCTGAGCTGTACAACGAGGAGACCAAGGGGTTGGGGGTCCTGGCCCCCCTCGTGCCAGGCAACGTGGCCGGATGGCTCACCCTGCACGAGGCCTACGGTACCATGGACCGAGAGCGCCTTCTGGAGCCGGCCATCGCTTACGCCCGCGACGGCTTCCCCCTCACCTACAACAACCATCGGTTCTTCGCCAACAACGCCGCCCGGGTCTCCCGCTTTCCCACGTCCAGGGCCATCCTACTGCCCAACGGCCAGCCGCCAGCCCCCGGCACCATCTTCCGCCAACCCCAGCTCGCCGCCACCCTCCAGAAGGTGGCAAAAGGGGGCATGGAGACCTTTTACCGAGGGGAGGTGGCCCGGCAGCTCGCCAGGGCATGCAAGGAGATGGGCGGGCTGATTACCGAGGAGGACCTGGCCCAGTACCAGGCCCAGTGGCAGGAGCCTATCAGCGTCTCCTACCGTGGGTACCAGGTGAACACGGTGCCCCCCAACTCCAGCGGCTTCCAGATCCTCCAGACCCTCAAGTTGATGGAGACCTACCCGTCCCCGGAGCTGAGCTTTGGCACGCCGGAGACCCTTCATCGCCTTATGGAGGCCATCAAGCTGTGCGTCACCGACCGCATCCGGTTCGCCGGTGACCCGGACTACGTGGACATCCCTTTGCGGGCCCTGCTCTCCCAGGGGTACGCTCTGGCCCAGCGGAAGCGTATAGACGAGAACCGAGCTGCCATTGTGATGGGGGAGCGCTACACCAGGACACCGCCCGCGGGAGCGCTGGCGCCTGGGAGGGTGGAGGACTTCTCCTCAGGCATGACCACCCACTTCGCCGTGGCGGACCGCGACGGCAACGTGGTCTCGGTGACCCAGACCCTGGGCGGGGGGTTCGGCTCGGCGGTGGCTATGGGGGACACGGGGGTTTTCCTGAATAACATGGCCTGGTGGTTCGAGACCGACCCCGCCTCGGGCAGCCCCAACGTCATCGGCCCCTGGAAGAGGGTGGACTTTTGCGTGGCGCCGGTGCAGGTGCTACGGGGCGGCCAGTTCTACCTGAGCCTGAGCACGCCGGGTAGCTGGGGAATCCTCCAGACTACCCCTCAGATGCTTATGAATGTGCTGGACTTCGGGATGACGGTCCAGGAGGCCATCGAGGCGCCCCGCTTCCGCTACTGGGAGGGGACCCGGGTGGAGATGGAGGAGCGCTTCCCACCCCAGGTGCGCCAGGCGCTGGAGCGGCTGGGCCACAACGTACAAGTCCTTGAGGCCTGGTCGCCCGTTGTGGGCGGCGCCCAGGGGATCTTGGTGGACGTCCAGACCGGTGCCTTTCACGGAGGGGCGGACCCCCGCCGCGATGGCTACGCAATAGGCTGGTAGCCCCAGGGTGTATCCCTGCCCCCACTTTCGGGCAGGGCGCGCCCTGGCAGGGTGCACCCTGCACCCACTTACGGGCAGCGAGAAGGGGTGTGGTTGGTCCCACCCAGCCGGCAGGGCACGCTCTGCACCCTCTCTCCACCTTCCCTGGTCACATACCCTTAGTGACCACCTCAGGGAAGTGTGGGTCAAGGGCGCGCCCTTGGGGATTCCCCCTGGCACCTCCATCAGAGGGGGATGCCCCCTCTCCCTGTCATAGCCGTACCTCCTCACAAAGAGACCAGCCTGTAGCCGCACTCAAGGCACCCAAGATGGATTGTGCCTGACCCACCCGCCCCCGGGGCGTACAGGGGGGAGACGGCCCACCGCGATTGCTAGAAGAACCTGCTACCTAACACAGAAGGGGAACGCAGCACTGCGTTCCCCTTCTTTCGTTGAGTCTCGTGGAGTGCCTACTCGAATCGGCTCATGTAGGCGTCCAGGTCGAACTCAGCCTTCTCCGGCTCCAGCTTGTGCAGCGTGTCCTCGTACACAGGCCGCTCCACCTTGTAGAAGACGCCCAGGTTCACTTTATCCTCGTTGAGGACCAGGCGAAAGGCCGCCTCCAGGTCGCTGGTGTCATGGCCGGGAGGGATATCCTGGACCTTGGCATCGTACAGATTGAAGGTGTTATGGAACTCGGTGCAGGGTGAGTGGACGTGAATGAAAGCGAAGCCCCGGTGCTGGATCCCCTGGACGATAAGCTCCTGGAGCTGCTTGGGGCGGGCGGAGTAGCCCCGGGCCACGAAGGTGGCGCCGGCGGCCAGGGCCTGCAACACGGGGTTCATGGGCCGCTCCACCGTCCCGTAGGGGCTGGACTTGCTTACGTGGCCCAGTTTGGAGGTGGGCGAGTACTGGGCCTTGGTCAGGCCGTAGGTCTCGTTGTCCATGCACAGGCACATGACGTCCAGGTTGCGCCGTGCGGCGTGGGGGGTGTGGCCCGCACCTATGCTGAACAGGTCACCATCGCCGCCAAAGACCAGTACCTTGAGCTCAGGGCGAGAAAGCTTGATACCGGTGGCCAGAGGAAGTGCACGGCCGTGCAGGCCGTGCATCCCGTATGTGCTCAAGAAGTACGGAATACGGCTGGAGCAACCTATGCCAGACACCACTACCGTTTGCTCTCGAGGCAGTTGCAGTTCCGCCAAGGCCTTAAAGGTCGCGGAGAGCACCGCAAAGTCGCCACACCCGGGACACCAGGTAGGCTTTACATCGCTCCGGTAGTCTTTGATGGTCAGGGCCGGATGGGCCGTCTCAACCATTGCTCGCCACCTCCTCTAGCTTCCTGTAGATTTCTCCGGGTGTGAAGGGTATCCCGGCGTACTTGTTGAACAGGATGACCTGGGCACCCAGGCGGGACTTCAGGTAGTGGTAGAACTGGCCGGTATAGTTGAGCTCCGCCACCACCACTTTGTTCACCGAGCTGATGAAGTCCATCAAGGGCTTCTCCGGCAGGGGCGACAACACCTTGGGGTGTACCGCCGCCACCTTTATGCCGTTGGCCAAGGCTTGGTCCACCGCCTCGCGGATGGCCCCCTCGGTGGAGCCCCAGCCTATGATGCCAATGTCCGCCTTCTCGGCGCCGTACCTGGGCAGGCTGTCCATCTCCTCTCGCAAGGTCTCCAGCTTCCGGTGCCGCTTAGGCATCATCTTCACGTGGGACTCCAGGGGGTTATCCACATGGCCGTGCTCGTCGTGCTCCAGGCCGGCGGCCACGTAGGTGCCACCCTTCATGCCCGGCACCGCCATGGGAGATACGCCGGTATCCGTGTACTTGTAGCGCTTGTAGTCGTTGTTCAAGTCCTCTTCGGTGGGCTTCAGCCGGTCATGGACGGAGATGCTTTCCGCCTTTGGCTTCAGCATGGTCTCAGTGCGGTGGGACAGGGACTGGTCGGAGAGGAATATGACGGGCATTTGGAACCTCTCCGCCAGGTTGAAGGCCTGGATGATCTGGTAGAAGGCGTCCTCCACCGAACCCGGGGCAACGACTATTCTGGGGAAGTCGCCGTGGCCGCCGTAGAGGGCGTGGTTCAGGTCGGCCTGCTCCAGCTTGGTGGGCATGCCGGTGCTGGGTCCACCCCGCTGGGCGTCCACGATGACGCAGGGTATTTCCGTCATGCTGCTGTAGCCCATGAACTCGGTCATGAGGGACAGCCCGGGGCCGGCGGTGGCGGTCATGGCCTTGACCCCGGCGTAGGAAGCCCCCACCACCGCACCGATGGCCGCCATCTCGTCCTCGGCCTGGAAGCTGACGCCCCGCAGCTTGGGCAGGGCGCGGGCCATGCCTTCCAGTATCTCCGATGCCGGGCTGATGGGGTAGCCAGCATAAAAACGGCACCCTGCTGTCAGGGCGCCGGCTACTATGGCGTCGTTTCCACTGAGTACAAGTCGCCCGATGTGGTCAGCCTCGGTCAGGTAGAAGGGGTCAGACTTCTCCAGGCTCTTGGTGGCATACTCGAAGCCCCGATGCAGGGAGGCCAGGTTCTTGTCCAGCAGCTCCGGGCGCCGCTTGAACCTGTCCTTGGCCAGCCCCTCCAGGGGCGTGGGGTCGAGGCCAAAAAGACCGGCGAGAGCGCCGGTTACTACTACGTTTTTGCCTCGGAAGAAGTCCAGTTCCTGGCGGGAGATGCGGTTGAAGGGGATCGGGTATTTGGTGATGGAGCCGTTGACATCGGGGTCGATCTCGTCGGGGTCGTAAATCAGCACGCCGTTGGGGTTTAGCAGGTGGATGTGCTTCTGATAGGCCTCGGCGTTGAAGGCTACCAGCACGTCAACGCCGTCGCCCATGGAGAGCACTGGCTTGGGACTTACTCGAATCTGGTACCAGGCGTGGCCGCCTTTGATCTCTGCGGGATAGGTCCTGAAGGTGAAGACGTGGTAGCCTGTTCTGGCTGCGCCCTGGGTGAAGATGTCTCCGGCCGAGATGACTCCTTCGCCGCCCTCCCCACCCAGCCGGATGATGATGTCCTTTTTCATGACTTGACCTCCGGTCGTGCCGGGATAGCCCGGTTCCTCACCAGCCCCTGCGAATCTCGTAACCAAACTATAGCATCGTACTAGTCAGATTGTCAATCAACTATATCCAGATGTCTAGGAGCGCCCGTGCCACCGTGAATGTGACTATTCGGCGTGCCCCCTAACCCCGGGACAAGGCCTTGGTTCCGGCTGCTAGCCAGAGGCCAGCTCCTCGTCCCGCACATTGGTGATAAACATGTGACCCGGTGCGTGGGTGATCATCAGGGGTGGCTTGACCTCCAGGGCCACCGCCTGGGGTGTAACGCCGCAGGCCCAGAAGACTGGCACCTCCCCCGGGCGAACCTCCACCGGGTCGCCGAAGTCAGGGCGGCCCAGGTCCTTGATGCCGATGGCTTCGGGGTCGCCGATGTGGACCGGCGCGCCGTGCACCTGGGGATAGCGGGAGGTGACCTGGACGGCCCTTACTACCTGGTCCCGAGGAATAGGCCGCATGCTCACCACCATGGGGCCGTGGAACCGCCCAGCGGGCCGTGTCTGGATGCTAGTGATGTACATGGGAACGTTGCAACCAGCCTCGATGTGGCGCACCGGTATCCCCGCCCTCAGCAGGGCGCTCTCAAAGGTGAAGCTGCACCCCAGGAGGAAGGTGACCAGGTTATCGTCCCAATAGTCCACCAGGTCCTGCACCTCGGCCACCATCTGGCCATGGCGGTAGATGCGGTACAACGGGAGGTCCCGCCGTATATCCGCTCCTGGGGCCGTGGCTTTGGGCTCAAACTCCCCGGGTTCCATGACCTCCAGGACGGGGCAAGGCTTGGGGTTACGCTGACAGAAGAGGAGGAAATCAAAGGCCACCTCTTGGGGCAGGACCACCAGGTTGGCTTGGGCATAGCCCTCGGCCAGGCCCGCTGTGGGGCGAACCAGCTCGCCCCGGCGGAACAGCTCCCGGACGGCAGAGGGGTGGGACTGGGATAGCTGGGACACCATAGGACCTCCTTGGGCGCAACCAGAGGTACTCAACCATATTGTAACACGCCGACGAGGGAGGGCGAGGAGGAGACCTCCGGTTGCCCGGCACCATGGGAACGGTTGGCGCGACCCTGGGCCAGCCTAGTCGAAGAAGCCCGAGGCCTTGACCTGCTGCTTCAGGTCCTCGACGAAGGTGTTCCGGATGGGGACCACGCTTTCCAGCGGGGCCTTCCAGAGCTCGGCCAGGCGGCGGGACAGGGACTCCTTGGAGTCGTTGACAAAGGCCAGCATCTGCGGATCGTCAAGGCTCTCGGACACTTTCATCAGGGCCAGGAAGGCCCACAGGCGGGTCACCCGGAGCTGCATCTCGATGGCACTCTGCTGGCGGAGGAAGACGTCCACCGTGGACTCCATTATGTCCACGATGGCGTTCAGCCGGGTCTCCAGCTTATCTTCCTCTTTGGCGTACTCTTCCAGTCGCTTGCTTACTTGCTGGAGCCGGTCTGTTGCGTCTTCTCGGTAAGCCTCCAGTTGTTCCCGTATGTGGGCCATCACCAGCTCAAAGTTGGGAAGCTCGTCCATAGCACCCTCGCAGCGGAAGAAATAAAAATAGTCCAGGAAAAGCCTTAACATTATAGCAACGGCCTTTTCATGCCCTGCTACAGCTCTCGATGCACCAATGGGCCATTCTGTGAAGGAAAGTCCTAGTGAGCGGGTCACGTAGCGGCGCCGGGTGGAAGAGAAGCGCCATGGCTGTCCCCTGGGTGCGGAGGGCGTGATCCCCGCTGGTAGTCTCAGGGGTATACTCCCTGAAAAGTATCAAGGTCGGGTGAGAGAACACTATTCTTCTTGGGTGGGACGGGAACAGACCAAGGGCTAGAAACTCATAGTCTAGACCCTATGGTCTCCCTTGGCGAGGGGAACATGCTGGAAGGTAGGTACCCTCACCCAGTCTCCGGGGGCAGAGATGCCGCTCCCCAGGGGCAGGCTTTTTACTGCATATCACAAGAGTGAGAGGCCAACAAATGTGGCCAGGGAATGTACAGTGTGGACCTGGGATGCCCCTGGGGCAGGGCCGCGTTACCTTCATCGCGGAGGTGCACGTTCCCGGGCAATGTCCTAAGACTAGGCTTTGGGCCTATCTTCGGCAGTTCATTAGCCCTATCGGGCAACGGATTTGCTGTAGACGTAGCTGAGAATATTCAGGAATGCCTGGATTGTGTGCCACGCACATCGAAGGGGTATCAGCCGCTTCCCACCCACAACCCCTTATGAGGCAACTACACAGCCATTATATCACATTATGTTAAGTGTTGACACGAAGACAGGGGCCGGACCGCTATGCACATGCTGTGGATACACCCCGTAGCTAATGGGGAAACCCGTGGTACAGAGCGTGGCCTGACAAAAACCGCGGAGCTAACCTTGGCCCTCTACGGCCATCTCCTGGAACTTGGACGGGCACTTGACTATGATATCGTTGGCCTGGAACACCCCGTCGGGGCCGTACCTGCCCTGGAGGACAATCTCTGAGTCAGGGTTGAAGAAGAGGTCAGGCACCACACCCTCGTACCGCGCCGGTAGAGTGCGCTGGCCATCGGTAAGAGTGAAGGTGACGGTGGTGCTGTCGACGGCGCGTTGGAAGGAGTCGGGCTGGAGCTTCCCGAACACCCGCACCTCCTTGCCTTCGGCCTGGACCGGGCTGGACAGGAACTCCTCCAGCGTAAGGTAGTATAGGGTGTTGCCGGGGAAGGCGGCGTATATCAGATAACCCAGGGCCAGGGCCAACACCACGGCTACCACACCTATGCGGAGCTTGTTGCTGGCAAAAGCGCTGGCCGGACGGCGTATCTCCTGACTTGCTTCCATAGCCCTCTATTTTATCTTACGTGCCACCCTTTGGGAAGGATTTCAGGTGGCGGTCCTGGCTGTTACCAAGGCCCTTCTGAATAGGGGGGCCCGTAGGCCCGCCAGACTTACTAAGAACTTTTGTCCTTTTCCTGGAGCAACTGGCGCAGGTTGCGTACCTCTCGCTCCAGCTCCCGCTGCCTACGAGAGACCACAAAGGCGTACACGAAGAAGGCCAACCAGGTGACGGCGTATATGGCGAACAGGTAAGGCAGGTTCTGAGGAGTATCTGGCATTTCACACCTCGCTGAGTTGGATAAGGGCGGTTACCGCTTGGACTCCACCGTGTCCCGCAGCTCTTTCAGGGTGTCCTCGGTGCGCTTCAGGGCCAGCCGCTCCCGCAGCAGGTAGGCGAAGAGCACGGTGAAGGTGATGAGGGAGAACATAAGCACACTTCGCATGGAGGCGGGTAGGGTACCCTCGTCGGCCAGGGGCCCCACCACATGGGGGAAGTGGACGGACCTCCACCACTCCACGGAGAAATACACGATGGGGACGTCAATGAGGCCGATGATGCCGATGACGGCGGCGTAGCGGGCGCCCTGCCTGGGGTTGGGGGCGTAGGAGCGCACCATTAGGTAGGCCACGTAGATAAGCCACAGGATCAGGGTGGTGGTGAGTCTGGGCTCCCACTGCCACCAGGTACCCCAGATGGGCTTGGCCCAGAACACGCCCGTCACCAGCACCAGGGTGGTGAAGAGGACCCCGATCTCCGCCGATGAGTGGGCCAGGGCGTCCCACCTCCGCGACCCCTTCCAAAGGTACATCACACTGCCCACGAAGGTGATGCCGAAGGCCAGGAAGGCGATCCAGGCCAGGGGCACGTGGACGAAGAGCGCCCGGTACACCTGCCCCTGGGTGGCATCCAGCGGGGCATAGATGAAGATAAGGTACAGGTTGAGCAGCATGGCCACTCCACTGGCCACCAGCAGGGCGTTGGACAGCCGGTTGTACCCAGCCCGGGCCCGGTCTTCCGCCGTCTCTACGTGAGGCTTGCTCTCAGCTCTCTCCATGACTCAACTACTCCTCCAGAATTAGCCCAAAGACCCAAGGGCATATTACCAGAAAAATGGCATCGAAGGTACCCAGCAGCCCCAGCCACCGCCCATACTCTACCATACCTCCGGCACCTATGGCAGCCTTGGAGGCTTCCACCGCCGCTATCACCACGGGCACCACCACCGGAAAGAAGAGGACGGGCAGCATGATCTCTCGCGACCGCGTGTGGACCGCTATGGCCGAGAATAGGGTGCCCACGGCGGCGAAGCCCAGGGTGGCCAGCAGTATGGCCAGCACCAGTCCCCCCGAAAAGCCGGCGAAGTTCAGTAGCACGATGAACACGGGCAGCAGCACCGCCTCCACAGCCAGCATGAACAGGAAGGTACCCAGCAGCTTGCCGAAGTACAGCGCATCGCGGCTCACGGGCAGCAGGAGCAGTCCCTCCAGGCTGCCTTTGTCTTTCTCCAGCACGAAGGCCCGGTTCATAGCCAGTATCCCGGCGAAGGCGAAGGCTACCCAGAGAATGCCGGGAGCAAGCTGGTCCACCTGGGAGGGGGTCACCTTGAGGGCGAAGTTGAAGATGACCACCACCAGTACGCCGAAGACCAGCACCGAGGAGACGATGTCCCGGGTGCGCAGCTCCAGGAGCAGGTCTTTCCAGGCCAGGAGCAAGACAGGTCGTACCAGTCCTCTCATGATGTGGCCTCCAGGTAGCGCTGGTAGGTGCCGCGGAAGCCGGCCGGGTCCAGGGCCGTGCGCTCCTCCTGGTAGGCTATCTTCCCCTGGGCCAGGATGGCCACCCGGTCGCCCAGGGCCAGGCCCTGCTCCAGGTTGTGGGTGGTCATGAGCACAGCCCTGCCCTCGCCCTTCCAGCCCTGAAGCACGTCGGAAAGCATGCCCAGGGCCTCCTGGTCCAGGCCAGCCTCGGGCTCGTCCAGGAGCAGGATGGGGGGGTCGTGAAGGATGGCGGCGGCCAGAGATATCCGCTTCTGCATACCATGGGACAGGGTGCGGACGCGCTGGTCCAGCCGGTGCTCCATCCCCAGCCGTGCTGCTACCTGGCGCACCTGCTCCCGAACGTTAGATACACCGAACATGCGGCCGTAGAAGGCCAGGTTCTCATAGGCGGTCAGGTCGTCGTAGAGGAAGCCACGGTGGGCCACCACCCCGATGCTGCGGCGGATGGCCTGGGCCTCCCTGCGGCGTTCGAAGCCAGCTATCCACACTTCACCCGAGTCGGGGCGAGCCAGGGTGGAGAGGACCTTCAGGAGGGTGGTCTTGCCCGCGCCGTTGGCGCCGAAGATGACCAGGAATTCGCCCCAGGCAACGGTCAGGTCCAGGCCCCGCAAGACCGGCGGCCCGCCGTAGCCTTTCCACAGACCCACTACCCTAATTGCGGACATTGGCCAGACCTGCTGGTGGTGATTGCGCACTGTCCCATACTGGCAAACGTTCGAGACCATGATATCGCAAATGTGAAAGGCATAGCAAGCAGGTGTACTGGTTCAGTACATATGAGACAGTCGGGCTATTTTAGGGACCAGTTCTGGGTGGTGCTTAGTAAGATACTGGGCTGGGGTGTTGTAGTCCAGGG